>NZ_JBARVQ010000684.1:0-2301 GCF_049646345.1 Albidovulum sp.
ACAACTTCTACGAATTCGGCACGGGTAAGGATGATCCGGTCGCATATGCAGGTTCTCTGACCACCGATCCCTGGGCAATCCAGATTGATGGTATGGTCGACAAGCCGGGCAACTACGATCTGGCCGACATTCTTTCCGGCGTGACCCTGGAGGAACGGATCTATCGCTTCCGCTGCGTCGAAGCGTGGTCGATGATCGTGCCCTGGATCGGGTTCGAGCTTGCGTCGCTTCTCGACCGGGTGGGGGTCCAGCCCGGGGCAAAATACGTGGCGTTCGAAACGCTGGTCCGGCCGGAGGAGATGCCGGGCCAACAATACCGCATTCTCGACTGGCCCTATCGGGAAGGGCTGCGCCTGGATGAGGCGATGCATCCCCTGACCATCCTGGCCACCGGGCTTTATGGCGAGGAGTTACCGAACCAGAACGGCGCGCCGATCCGGCTGGTGGTGCCGTGGAAATACGGATTCAAGTCGATCAAGTCGATCGTGCGGATCAGCCTGACCGATCAGATGCCGGACACCACGTGGAACATGCAGAACCCGCGCGAATACGGATTTTATTCGAATGTGAATCCCACCGTCGATCATCCGCGCTGGAGCCAGGCCAGCGAACGCCGCATTGGCGCGGGCCTGTTTGCCGGGCGTCAGGATACGCTGATGTTCAACGGCTACGAAGAACAAGTGGCTGGTCTTTACGCCGGGCAGGACCTGAGCAAGGATATCTGACATGGCCGGGCGGCGCTCGTCCCTGACCTGTCCCGAATGCGGCACCACGAGGACCGAGACCATGCCCGTCGATGCCTGCCAGTTTTTCTATGAGTGCACCGGCTGCGGCACCGTTCTGCGCCCGCTGCCCGGTGATTGCTGCGTCTTCTGTTCCTATGGCACGGTTCCCTGCCCGCCAGTTCAAACAGGAGATGCCTGCTGTCAGATGTCATGAGAATCGCCGACCGGATCAATCAGGTGACCCGGCGGGTTCCAGCGTGGCCTATATATATAGTGGGAACGCTGCTGCCCGTCTGGCTCTTCTGGCAGGCGACAACTGGCGGGCTTGGCGTTGATCCCATCGAGGCGATTGAAGAGACGCTGGGGCTCTGGGGCCTGAAGCTGATCGTGGTCGGGCTTTGCATCACACCGCTGCGCCGTTTCGCGGGTGTGAATCTGATCAGGTTTCGCCGTGCGATCGGGTTGCTTACCTTCTTCTATATAGCACTGCATTTTCTGACCTGGCTTTTGCTGGATCTCGGGCTGCGCTGGGAACAGGCTTTGGGTGACATTATCAAGCGGCCCTATATCACCATGGGCATGGTCGGGTTGCTCGCGATGATTCCGCTGGCGCTGACCTCAAACAATTATGCGGTTCGTAAGCTGGGGGCAGCCCGATGGCGGAAGCTTCACAAGCTTGTCTATCTGGCGGCTGTGGCAGGGGCCGTGCATTTCCTCTGGCTGGTCAAGGCCTGGCCGTTGGAGCCCTTCCTGTATCTGGGTGCGATTCTGGGGCTTTTGGCGGTGCGAATGATTCCAAAACGCCCGCGACTCGCGGCGTGAATCGGTGGAATCGGCGCCGACTCGCGTCGGTTTATAATAAAATCAATAACTTAAGTTGATTCTGGCGAGCAGCCGAACAATGCGGGACACATGAATCACCGCGCCAATGAGCGGTGCGAACACAAAAGTTGGGGTGCGAGTCTGTGGAAAACTGCCCGCGGGGGCCAACATTCAGGATCGCGCGCGTAATCTTCTTGCCCGAAAGGCCGCCCAATAGTTGCCATCATTGCGCTAACCCCAAGATTTTGAGGAAAAAACGGGGGCTGTGAAAAAAATGTCATCTTTCTCGAAAAAAGCCCTTGCGGTCACCGGCACCGATCCGTAAATACCGCCTCACCGAAGCGGACAACACTGCTACGGCGGACGGAACGGCGGGAACGCCACGAAGTTCAGACTAAAAAATTGAGGAACATGCAGGCGGGCGCGCCAGTAAGATAGGGCGCATCCGGTTGATTTTGTCTCTCACGCTCTTTGAAATCGCTGGTTACTGAAGAGATATGTGGGCGGTTTGGTCCTTTCGATGGATGAAACGCTGCATATCGGCTCACTAGGGTTCGCCCGATGATGTGAGTGTCAGCTTCACTGTTTGACGGTCCATCGTTCCCTTGGAACGATGTACATCAAACGGTAGACATCAGGTCGCAAGACCCGATGCAGATGTGCAGAGGTTCGAACGTCAAGGTTAGCGCGCAAGCGCTTTCAACTTGAGAGTTTGATCCTGGCTCAGAACGAACGCTGGCGGCAGGCCTAACAC
>NZ_JBARVQ010000685.1:0-6915 GCF_049646345.1 Albidovulum sp.
TCGGCTTGCCGCAGGATCGCGATGATCTGCGCCTCAGTGTATCTGCTTGTCTTCATTCGAAATCTCCTCGTTCATCTTGCCGAGAAAATTCTACTCTTGCAGCCCCTTACTTTCGGGGGGGATTACCTACCCCTGCAACGTCCTCACCCCGATCCCCTCACCCCGTGCTTTGATCGCCTGCACGGCGGCGACGCTGCCGGCGGCGGTGGTGTAGTAGGGGATCTTGTCGTAGAGCGCGACGGCGCGGATGCTGCGGCTGTCTTCGATCGCTTGGCTCCCCTCGGTCGTGTTGAAGAGCAGTGCCACCTCGCCGTTCTTCAGCCGGTCGACGATGTGCAGCTTGCCCTCCTGCCGTCCCTCATAGACCTTGTTGACGGTCTCGGCCTCGATCCCGTTTTCGGCAAGGAAGACGGCGGTGCCGCGGGTGGCGATGATGTCGAAGCCCATCGCCACCAGATCGCGGGCGGCGGCGGCCATCTCGGGCGTCTTGTCCATGTCCTTGATCGAGATGAAGACACGGCCCCCATGCGGCAGCGTCGTGCCCGCGCCGAGCTGGGCCTTGAGGAAGGCGAGCGCGAAGGTGCGGTCCCAGCCCATCACCTCACCCGTCGAGCGCATTTCGGGGCCGAGGATCGTATCGACGCCGGGGAAGCGGGCGAAGGGCATGACGGCCTCTTTCACGCTGAACCACGGCATGATCGGGTCGGCGAGCGTCATCGGATCGGCGTAGGGCAGGTCGGTATCGGGGCCGACGCCCTGCGCATAGGGTGCGCGAAGCGGGAAGTTCGCCATCGGCTCGCCCGCCATCAGCCGCGCGGCGATGGAGGCGATGGCCGAATCCGTGGCCTTGGCGACGAAGGGCACGGTGCGGCTGGCGCGGGGGTTGACCTCCAGCACATAGATCGTGCCGTCCTTGATCGCGAACTGGACGTTCATCAGACCCTTGACCTTGAGCGCGATGGCCATGGCCTCGGTCTGGCGCTTGAGTTCGGCGACGGTGTCGGCGGAAAGCGAATGCGGCGGCAGGCAGCAGGCAGAATCGCCCGAATGCACGCCTGCCTCCTCGATATGTTCCATGATGCCCGCGACATGGACGGTCTGACCGTCTGAGAGCGCGTCGACATCCACTTCGATGGCGCCGGAAAGGTAGCTGTCGAGAAGGACGGGGTTCTTGCCCGAGACGTCGACGGCGGTGGTGATGTAGCGCCTGAGCTGATCCATGTCGCGCACGATTTCCATTGCGCGGCCGCCGAGCACGTAGGAGGGGCGGATGACCAGCGGGAAGCCGACGCGTTCGGCGATTTCAAGAGCTTGCGCGTCGGAGGAGGCGATGCCGTTGACCGGCTGTTTGAGGTTCAGGTCGTTCAGCAGCTTCTGGAACCGCTCGCGGTCCTCGGCAAGGTCGATGGCGTCGGGGGTGGTGCCGAGGATCGGGATGCCCTCTGCCTCAAGCGCGTTGGCGAGTTTCAGCGGCGTCTGGCCGCCGAACTGGACGATGACGCCGTGAAGGGTGCCGTTCTGTTGTTCGACGCGGAGGATTTCGAGGACGTGTTCCAGCGTCAGCGGTTCGAAATACAGACGATCGGAGGTGTCGTAATCGGTCGACACGGTTTCCGGGTTGCAGTTGATCATGATGGTTTCATAGCCCGCATCGGTCAGCGCGAAGCAGGCATGGCAGCAGCAATAATCGAACTCGATCCCCTGACCGATCCGGTTCGGGCCGCCGCCGAGGATGACGACCTTCTTGGCGTCCGAAGGCCGCGCCTCGCATTCCACGTCGCCCATCGCGGGGACCTCGTAGGTGGAATACATGTAGGGCGTCTGCGCCTCGAACTCGGCGCCGCAGGTGTCGATGCGCTTGAAGACGGCTTTGACATTGGCGGCGAGGCGAGCCTTGCGCACTTCGGCCTCATCCTTGCCGGTCAGTTTCGCCAGCCGGGCATCGGTGAAGCCCATCATCTTGAGCTTGCGCAGTCCGGCCTCATCGACGGGCAGACCAGCGGCGCGGACGGTATCCTCGGCCGCCACGATCTCACGGATGCGGGCAAGGAACCACGGGTCGAAGGCGGTGGTGTGCTGGATCTCGTCATCCGTCAGCCCGTGGCGCATCGCCTGCGCGATCAGCCGCATCCGGTCGGGGGTCTGGATGGAAATCGCCTTGATAACGGCAGCTTTGTCGGGCGCGCCTTCGATCTTGATCTCATCGAACCCGGTCAGGCCGGTTTCCATGCTGGCCAGCGCCTTTTGCAGGCTCTCGTGGATGGTGCGGCCGATGGCCATTGCCTCACCCACGGACTTCATCGCGGTGGTAAGTTCGGCCTTGGATCCGGGGAACTTTTCGAACGCGAAGCGCGGGATCTTGGTGACGACATAGTCGATGGTCGGCTCAAAGCTGGCCGGGGTCACCTTCGTGATGTCGTTGTCGAGCTCGTCCAGCGTATAGCCGACGGCGAGTTTCGCCGCGATCTTGGCAATGGGGAAACCCGTGGCCTTGGAGGCCAAGGCCGAGGACCGCGAGACGCGCGGGTTCATCTCGATCACGACCATGCGGCCGTCCTTGGGGTTGATCGCCCACTGGACGTTCGAGCCGCCGGTCTCCACCCCAATCTCGCGCAGGACGGCAATCGAGCCGTTGCGCATGATCTGGTATTCCTTGTCCGTCAGAGTCAGCGCGGGGGCGACGGTGATACTGTCGCCGGTATGGACGCCCATCGGATCGACGTTTTCGATGGCGCAGACGATGATCGCGTTGTCCGCCTTGTCGCGGACGACCTCCATCTCATACTCCTTCCAGCCAAGGAGCGATTCGTCGACGAGGATCTGCGCCATGGGCGAGGCGTCGAGGCCCGAGCGGCAGATCGCCTCATACTCATCCCGGTTATAGGCGACACCGCCGCCGGTGCCGCCCAGCGTGAAGGCGGGGCGGATGATGGCGGGCAGGCCGATATGGTCCAGGGCTTCCATCGCCTCGGCCACGCCCGCATTGACGTCGTATTTGCCGTTCGGCTTTTTCGGGGCGGCGATGATCGTGGCCTTGGGGTTTTCGATGCCGAGCCTGTCCATCGCCTCGCGGAACAATTTGCGATCTTCCGCCATTTCGATGGCCTGACGGTTGGCACCAATGAGTTCAACGTTGAACTTTTCGAGCACGCCCATATCGGCGAGCGCCAGCGAAGTGTTCAGGCCCGTCTGCCCGCCCATCGTCGGCAAAAGCGCGTCGGGGCGTTCCTTTTCGATGATCTTGGCGACGATTTCGGGGGTGATCGGTTCGATATAGGTGGCGTCGGCCATGCCCGGATCGGTCATGATCGTGGCGGGGTTGGAGTTGACCAGAATGACCCGGTAGCCTTCCTCGCGCAGCGCCTTGCAGGCCTGTGCGCCGGAATAGTCGAACTCGCAGGCCTGACCGATGACGATGGGTCCCGCTCCGATAATCATGATTGATTTGATATCGGTTCTCTTCGGCATCGTCCCGGACCCCTCATGCAAATTTTCCGGGGTTATAGACAGAACCTGCCAGCACGCAACCCCTGTTGCGGTGCTCTAGCGGGGTTGGCTGCGCGCCGCGTGGAAGAGAGCTGCCAGAACGGCAAGCCAGCCAGCCGAGAAGATCCAGACCACGGTCGCGGCGGGCCATGGCAGCAGGCTGCGGGCTTCGAAGACGAAATAGAGCGAGGGAAGGACGATTGCGGCTAGGGGAAGCATGGCGCGTTCCTTTGGCAAAAGGCCTACAAGGCCGGGCAAGAGCAGCATCGGCAAAAGGTAATAGTGCTGCCAGCCAAGCGGGCCGAAGAGCGACAGGATGACGGAAGCGACAAACAGACCGATGCCGCGTCGGGTGGGGCCGGTCAGGGGTGAAAGCGCGCGGAGGATAAGCGCCAGTAAGACGAGCCCGGCCAGCGCGACGGTTGGTCCCAGCCAGCCGGGCGGGCTGCGGTAGATATGCGGTACCGTCATATCTATGGGTGCGAAGGCATGGGTGGCCGAGCCCAGTGCCAGGATCGCGGTGCGGAGTGTGATATTAATCTCAGTCAGCAGAGCGCTGTCCGATACCTGCCGAACGCTGTCCAGAAACGCCTGATGCAGCGGCCAGCCTGTCAGTGCGATGCTGAGCCCGGCCAGTGCCGCCCCGGCGATCATGAAGGCCGCGGTGGCGCGGTGCTGGCGGTCGATGAGGAAGATCAGGACGAAGGCCGCGGGTGTCAGCTTGATCGCGGCGGCAAGTGCCAGGGCGATGCCTGCCGCGACAGGCCGGTCAGCATTCAGCCGCTCAAAGGCCAGCAGCGTGAGGAAGGTGACGCTGATCGTCGGCTGGTTGTGCCAAAGTGCGACATGGGACTGGATCGAGAGGTTCAGTATCATGAGCGCAAGCGTGGTCCAGAGCCAGAGCGGCATCGCGGCCGACTTCAGGATACGCGCAGTCAGGAGCACCGAGCCTGCCAGCATCGGCACCTGCAACAGCGTCATCAAGTTGAAAAAGCCGTGGATCGACAGAGGCCCCGTCAAGGGGCCGATAAAAGCGGCCCAGAGGGGCGGATAGACATAGGGAAAGCTCGTCTCCTGCCCGATGCCAAGCTGGTCCATCACCGGCAGCCAGCTTGCCGCGACGCCGCCGAAAAAGCCGGGCGGGGCGGCGTAGATCAGGTCGGTTTGTCCGGATTGCCAGAGTGAGGCGGCGATATAGACCGCCGACAGATCTTCGGCCCAGTGGCCCCATTGCTGCCAGACGGTCACCAGCGTCCAGAGTGCCAGCATCAAGATCGAGATCTGCCGGTCGCGGGTGGGGGTGATGGAACCCGCGCCGAGGGGCCGGTCAGCCTGTGGTTCAGTCATCGGATCGGCCGCCTTCTGTCATGCCGGGTGACGCTAGCGGTGCGGGCCGGGGTTGAAAAGCCCCGGCCGCCCTTGACTTCGCTCGGCGCAAAGGGTGTATCGGCGCGAACCACGTTTTCGCCTCTCGAAAGGGGATGCTCATGCACGCCTATCGCAGCCATACCTGCGCCGATCTGAACAAAAGTCATGCCGGTGAGACGGTCCGGCTGTCGGGCTGGGTGCACCGGGTACGCGATCATGGCGGGGTGCTGTTCATCGACCTGCGCGACCACTACGGAATGACGCAGGTTCTGGCGGATTCTGACAGCCCGGCTTTCGCGGCGATCGAGCGGCTGAAGGCCGAGACGGTCGTGCGGATCGACGGGCGGGTGAAGGCGCGCGATGCGTCCCTTGTGAATGCCAAGATCCCGACCGGCGAGATCGAGGTCTATGTGACCGAGCTGGAGGTGCTGGGCCCGGCCGATGAACTGCCGCTGCCGGTTTTTGGTGATCAGGATTATCCTGAAGAAACCCGGCTGACCTACCGTTTCCTCGACCTGCGACGCGAAAAGCTGCATCAGAACATGATGCTGCGGTCGCGTGTGGTGAAATCGATGCGCGACCGGATGTGGAGTGCGGGCTTCACCGAGTTCCAGACGCCGATCATCACCGCCTCCAGCCCCGAGGGCGCGCGCGACTTTCTGGTGCCGAGCCGCCTGCATCCGGGGCAGTTCTATGCCCTGCCGCAAGCGCCGCAGCAGTTCAAGCAGCTGATCATGGTGGCAGGCTTCGACCGCTATTTCCAGATCGCGCCCTGCTTCCGGGATGAAGATCCGCGCGCCGACCGTTCGCCCACCGATTTCTACCAGCTTGATCTTGAGATGTCGTTCGTCGAGCAGGAGGATGTCTTCGCCGCGATCCAGCCGGTCATTCAGGGCATCTTCGAGGAGTTCGGCGGCAGCCATAAGGTCGACGCGGTCTGGCCGCGGATTTCCTATGCCGACAGCGCCCTTTGGTACGGCACCGACAAGCCGGACCTCAGGAACCCGATCAAGATGCAGCGCGTCAGCGAGCATTTCGCCGGGTCGGGCTTCGCGATCTTCGCCAAGCTTCTGGAGAACGAAGGCACCGAGATCCGCGCCATTCCGGCGCCGGGCGGCGGGTCCCGCAAGTTCTGCGACCGGATGAATGCCTTCGCGCAACAGCAGGGCCTGCCGGGGATGGGCTATATCTTCTGGCGCGAGGCCGAGGACGGATCTGGCATGGAAGCCGCCGGTCCTTTGGCCAAGAATATCGGGCCGGAGCGGACCGAAGCGATCCGGTTGCAGCTGGGCCTTGGCAAGGGCGATGCGGCCTTCTTCCTTGGCGGCAAGCCGGAGCAGTTCGAGGCGGTGGCAGGTCGGGCGCGGGTCGAGATCGGGCGCGAGCTGGGCCTTACGGAAGAAAACGCCTTCCGCTTTGCCTGGATCGTCGATTTCCCGATGTATGAGAAGGATGACGAGGGCCGGATCGACTTCAGCCACAACCCGTTTTCGATGCCGCAGGGCGGGATGGAGGCGCTGGCGGGCGATCCGCTGGATGTGCTCGGCTATCAGTATGACCTTGCCTGCAACGGCTATGAACTCGTCTCCGGCGCGATCCGGAACCACAAGCCCGAGATCATGTTCAGGGCCTTCGAACTGGCCGGTTACGGCAAGGATGAGGTCGAAAAGCGCTTCGGCGGTATGGTCAAGGCGTTCAAATACGGCGCGCCCCCGCATGGCGGTTGTGCGGCCGGGGTCGACCGGATCGTGATGCTGCTGGCCGATACCGCGAATATCCGCGAGGTCATCATGTTCCCGATGAACCAGCGCGCCGAAGACCTGATGATGGGCGCGCCCTCCGAGCCGATGAATGAACAGCTTCGCGAATTGCGGCTGAGGGTTATTCCGAAGGAGTGATGCGCCCTTTGCGGTCGTTGCAACTGGCACAACATAAGCCGGGTGAGCGCCTGCCCGTGGGGTGGCGCAGCAACCGTCATTCGGCGCACTTTATGGACGCAAAGCCCCTCTGTCCTCATGCGATGCGCGCGGCCTCCAAAGCGCCAGCCCGGCGGAACGGGCA
>NZ_JBARVQ010000686.1:0-6307 GCF_049646345.1 Albidovulum sp.
CTGCCGACGCCAGGAAAACGGAAAGCGCAGCGTGAACCGTTCGGCGTCAAGCCCGCCGATGGTCCAGCCGACATCGGCCGTTGTCACACTTTCGATGAAATCGGTGCTGGGCCGCGCGTCGAGATAGTCGATCAGTTCCTGCGCGGGTCTGAGCGGCAGACAGGCGCCAGAGGACAGGTAGACATGGCGAACCTCGCTATGACGCTCCAGCATCTGTTCGGCGGCGGCCTGAGTCGCCGCAACAAGAGAAAACGCACCCCATTCACAGACATAGCGGCGGGAAAAGCTGACGCTGTCGATATCGGCCAGCGCCGCGACCAGGCCGTCATACTGGGCCGCCTTCACCCGGCGATCGATATGAATGACAATCGGACAGCCCGCATCGGCCCAGAAACGCGCGACCTGCGCCGCGCGGTCCAGTGCCGTGTGGCACAGCATGATGAAGCCGACGGTCACGCCCAGTTCCCCTTCGACATGAGCCCGAGAATCTCAAGCTGGCGCCAGTTGACATATTTCTCCGACCACTTGCACCAGAGATCGGCATCCCCTTTCAGGGTTTCGGCATAGGCAAGATATTCCCGGCTGCCCGCGAAATGCTCGCGCCTTTCCAGTTCTTCCTCGACCTTCGCCTCAAACGTCGACAGGAACTTTGCGTGCAGCAGGCAGCCCGATGCCTTCTCGCCGCCCCACTCGTCATAGGTCAGGTTCAGACCGCGCGGCAGCAGCATATGGGTTGAGCTGGCAAAACAATAGGACCAGTGCCATTTCACCAGCGGGATCTTGTTGAGCGACGGGGCCAGTTCGGGCTCATCCGCGAACATCGTCCGCGCGCGCGGTCCTCCCTGGATCCAGACGTTCCGCATGCTGGGATTCTTTGCGATCGTGTAGTTCCCGCTGTCGAAATGGTTCGCGATTTCGAAAGGGTCCTGGCCTTCCCGGTAGGGCACCGCGCCGATGGGCCCCTTGGGATACATGTCGACAACCATGGCCGGAAAGCTGCGCACGTCGTAGGTATCAAGCCAGTCGGTCAGCGCCCGGATGGGCCGCGTGTCACAGAAGGGATAGATGAAGAATTCATCGACATCCAAAGCCAGAATCCAGTGCCCGCGCGCATGACGGAACAAGAGCCAGTTGAGCCAGTCCGCTCCATACCGCGCCTCACGGTAGCTGGCGGTCGTGACCCAAAGCGACACATCCTCCTGCTTGGCCAGGTATTCGCGCGACCCGTCATCCGACCCGTTGTCGACCATCAGGAAATGCGTGACGCCGAGTTTGCGATAGTAGCGAAGAAAATAGGGAAGCCGCACACGTTCGTTACGCAATACGGTTGCGACCAGCACTGTCTTGCGTCCAATGTCGGCCGTCCGGTTGATCACCGGCGTAAGGTGCCTGCGGCTGCGCAGCGCACGAAACCGCAGGCGCTTGCGCCGCAGTCTCAGCCGGTATCTTTCCCAGATGCTCAATCCGATCCTTCCGGACGCTCAGCCACCCCGGCAGCCCCCTGCTACCGCACTTGACTTAAGGCGAGGTTGCCAGGGTGAAAGATATCGCCCCGCTGATCCTGCCTGTTGTGTCCTGCGCCTCTCAATCGCGGCAAGAATACATAGGCGGAGCATCCCGGTAAACTGTTGAATGACCGGAGCAAACGACCGGATTCCCAGAATTTCCAGATCGTTGGATGGCGCTCGGATGCAGCCGCTGCGATCAGCCGCTATAGTTGCCCGACTGATGCCATCGCCAGGCATCGGCGATCATGTTGGTCAGGTCAGAGCGTGCGGGCGTCCAGCCAAGTTCGCGGATCGCACGTTCACTGCCCGATACAAGGCTGACCGCATCGCCCGCACGCCGGTCGCCATAGATGATCGGAACATCGCGATTGGTCACTTCACGGGAATGCGCAATCACTTCCTTGACCGAGAAGCCGCGCCCGGTTCCCAGACAGAAAGCGCGTGATCCCTGACCGGCCTCCAGCCATTTCAGCCCGGCGACATGCGCCTCGATCAGGTCCATCACATGGACATAGTCGCGGATGCAGGTGCCGTCCCGGGTCGGATAATCGGTGCCGAAAACCGTCAGTTCCGGGCGCTTGCCGTCAATCGCGTCGAGCATCAGCGGAATGAGATGGGTTTCGGGGCGGTGGAATTCACCCACTTCGCCCTCGGGATCGGCACCCGCGACGTTGAAGTAGCGGAAGATGACCGAGTTCAGCCCATGGCTGGCCCCGAAATCCCCCAGCATCTGTTCGATGGCCAGCTTCGACTTGCCATAGGCGTTCAATGGCAGTTGTGCCGAGTTTTCGTCCAGCACCACACCGTCCTGATCACCGTAAGTGGCGCAGGTCGACGAAAATACGAAATTCTTACATCCGGCGGCCAGCGATGCCTCGATCAGGTTCAGCGCACCCAGTACGTTCACGCGCCAATAGGTTCCGGGATCGCGCATCGCATCGCCGACAAGGCTGATCGCGGCGAAATGCATGACCGCCTCTGGTTTCCAGCGGGCAAAGACCTCATCCAGCCGCGCCCGATCCGCAAGATCGCCCTCTTCCAAGGGTCCGAACTTGACCGCATCGCGCCACCCCGTGGCGAGATTGTCGAACGTGACAGGCACATAACCCGCCGCCCGCAACACTTTGCAGGCGTGAGAGCCGATATAGCCGGCACCCCCCGTGACCAGAATATGTCGGCTCATAGGGTTTACTCAGCCGCCTTCCGGATCGCTGTCATGCTGATAAGAAACTGCTGGAATTCCTCGCGCAGCTCGTCCCGTGCCAGACCGAAGGCGACCGTGGCCTGCAAAAAGCCTGCCTTGGAGCCGCAGTCGAAGCGCTGGCCGCGGAAGCGGAAGCCAAAAATGTTTTCGCCCTTGCTGATTTCCTCGGCAATCGCATCGGTCAGTTGGATCTCTCCCCCGGCGCCGGATTTCATTCGGTTCAGGTTCTGCATGATCTTCGGCGTCAGGATGTAGCGCCCGATCACGGCAAGATTCGACGGCGCTTCATCGGCCTTCGGCTTTTCAACCATGCCCTTGACCGACACCATCGAACCCATGTCTTCTTTCACATCGAGAACACCATAGGACGATGCCTTGTCCGCAGGCACTTCCATGGCCGCAACCATGTTGCCGCCGACCTCTGCATGAGCTTCGACCATCTGCTGCAGGCAGGGCTTTTCCGCGGCGATGACGTCGTCGGGCAGGATGACTGCAAAGGGTTCGTTGCCGACCAGACGGCGGGCGCACCAGACGGCGTGCCCAAGGCCCAGCGCCTTGTGCTGCCGGATATAGGCGATGGCCCCCGATTCCATATTGGACGCGCGCAGAGCCTCCAGCAGGTCGTCCTTGCCGGATTTTTTCAGATGCGATTCCAATTCGTTGGCGTGATCGAAATAATCCTCCAACGCGCCTTTGCCGCGGGAGGTGACAAAGATGAATTCCTTGATGCCCGCGGCGCGGGCTTCGTCGATCGCGTATTGAATCAAAGGCCGGTCGACCAGCGTCATGATCTCTTTCGGAATCGATTTCGTTGCCGGAAGAAACCTTGTTCCCAGACCAGCAACGGGGAAAATCGCCTTTGTTACCTTGCGCTTCATCTACAACACCATCCTGTAGTTATACTCTGGCGCGCAGCCTTGCGGCTGTCCCCCACGCCCCTTCCATTAATCACTTGCCGGTGCCAATAGAACAAGCTTGTGGCACTTTGGCGACCTCAGCGCGGCAAATATGCCTAACGTCGCCTCAATTTGGCAACGGTAGAGCATCTCTTCGGCGGATTGTAGTCAGGATTGTCTGCGCGATCCGCGAATCCCTGCTCACGCCAGAGGTTGCATTCACACCATTCCCATCGCAGCCATCATCCTTTCGATTCGTGGCACATCTTCGGGGTTGTTGAGTTCCCAGAAATCGCGACCGCGCGCTTCCACCTCCACACAAAGGACCCGGCGCCCCTGTTCCAGAAACCGCAATTGTTCGAGCCCTTCCAGAGTTTCCAGCGGACCGGTGGCCCAGCCGGGATAGGCCGACAGGGCCGCAGGCCTGTAGGCATAGACGCCGACGTGATGAAAGACCGGTGTGGCCTCTTCGTCATCAAAGGTGCGGCCGGTATAGGGAATGACCTCTTTCGAGAAGTAGAGCGCATGACCGCCTGCGCCGAACACAGCCGTCGTGCCGCCCACGCGACCGGCGCGCCGGTCCTCAAGAAACCCGTTCAGGGCCCGGCCGTCGCAACGCAGGACAGGGGTCGCTATATCGGCGGTGGCATCGCTGCGCAGACCGGCGACCAGCGCCTCGACGAACCAGTGCGGCGTCAGCGGGGCGTCGCCCTGAAGGTTGACGACAATGTCATATCCGCCGCCAAGAACATCATGCGCCTCGGCGCAGCGCTCGGTCCCGTTCTGGCAGGTTTCAGAGGTCATGACGACCTCTGCCCCGAAACCTTCTGCCTCGGTCCGGATGCGGTCATCGTCGGTCGCAACAACGACCCGGTCCACCCCTTTGACCTTGCAGGCAGCTTCCCAGCTGCGCCGTATCAGCGTGCGCGACTGTCCGTCCGCCCCCTTGAGCGCCACCAATGGCTTGCCGGGATAACGGCTGGACGCATAGCGCGCCGGGATGACGATAAGGACACTCATTCCCGAACCAGAAGAACGCCGGGCGCATAGGCGATGAAGAACGGATTTTCGAAACCCGGCTTGCCATAAGTGAATGGCGTATGATCGTCGAAACGCACGGTTTCACCCCCTGCACCGCGCAGGACAGCGTCGCCTGCGGCCGTGTCCCACTCCATCGTACGCCCCAGTCGCGGATAAAGATCCGCCTCTCCGGTTGCGACCAGACAGAATTTGAGGCTCGACCCGGCGCTGGTCATGTCACGCACCGCATAGCGTCCGATGTAGTCGTCGGTCGCCTGATCCCGATGGGATTTTGAGGCGACAACCATCAGGCCGCGATTGTCAGGAACCGACACCGTGATCGGCACCTGTTCGCCCGGCGTTTCCTTGTCGAACGCGCCTTTCTCCTCGACCGAGCGGCCATCGGCAAGCGTATAGAAAAGCCGCCCCTTGGCCGGGGCATAGACGACGCCACGCAGGGGCACACCATCTTCGACATAGGCGATGTTGACGGTGAAATCGCCGCGGCGCTGAACGAATTCCTTGGTTCCGTCCAGGGGGTCGACGATCAGGAAGGTCGATACCTGTTGCCCATGGCTCGCCGCCTGTTCCTCGGTGACAAGCGCCATCGAGGGAAAGGCCTCGGCCAGACCTTCAGAGATGAGGGCATCGGCAGCCTCGTCGGCGGCTGTCACCGGGCTTGCGTCGGATTTGGAGCGGACTTCGAAATCGGGGGAGTTGTAGATCTCCATGATCCGGTCGCCGGCTTCCAGAGCGAGACGGCGCATCACCGTGATAAGGCGTTCGTATTCCAATATGCTTCTCCCCAAGCGCTTCTGTTGATCGGCCCAGCGCATAACCTTATGATGGCGTGTCAAAGAAACGGCAAGATTTCCGTGTAAAAAACGCAGTAGGCCCGACAGAACCGTAGAAAGACAGGCACAATGTTCACGGTAGAAACGCGAAAGTCGGGTTTCAACTCCGCGCTCGCGATCATGGAGTTGATCTACCACAACACCGTCCGCTCGGTGCGCAGGGGCCATCGTCACGCGGTGATCGGGCTGCTGAAAAGCATCCTCCAGACCGTTTTTCTGGTCGGTGTTTTCTACATCATGTTCAGCGTTCTGGGTATGCGCGGTAATGCGATACGGGGCGATTTCATCGTCTATCTGATGTCCGGCGTCGTTGTTTTCATGGTCAATACCGGTGCGATGGGCGCTGTTGTCGGGTCAGAGGGGCCGACATCCGCGATGATGCTGCATGCGCCGATGAATACCGCGATTGCGATCTGCTCATCCGCGCTGGCATCGCTTTACACACAGGTCCTTTCGGCGGCCGTCGTCCTTGGCGTCTACCATATCGCGTTCGAGCCGGTTCACATCGACAACCCGATCGGGGCGCTGGGCATGTTTCTGCTGGCCTGGCTGAATGGCGTGAGCGTGGGCATGGTCATTCTGGCCATCAAGCCGTGGTGGCCGGGCTTTGTTTCCATGGCGCAGATGATCTACACACGGGCCAACATGATCGCGTCCGGCAAGATGTTCGTGGCGAATACACTGACCTATACAATGCTCAGGATGTTCGACTGGAACCCGCTGTTTCACATCATCGATCAGGCCCGCGGCTATGCGTTCATCAACTATTACCCGCTGAAATCTTCACTGACCTACCCGATCTACGTCACCATCGTCCTTCTCATG
>NZ_JBARVQ010000687.1:0-3171 GCF_049646345.1 Albidovulum sp.
GGCAGGCACCCGCCCGGCGCGCTTGTTCCCGGGCGAAGTGGGCACTTCCTTGAACGGCACCAAAGTCCCGATTTCGGATGTTTTGAGCGGGATGGCCCACCGATCGGCAGCCCTTGCGTGGCGCTGCGATCTGCCGCAGGTTGCCGCGCGCAATGGTGGGGGTGGCAGCGGATGCGGGCAGGTCTGGTCTTTCTGGTGGCGGGCTATGTGCTCAGCCAGTTTTACCGCGCCTTTCTCGCGGTGCTGACCCCGGTCCTTGGGGTTGAAATCGGGGTGACACCGGGCGATCTGGCTGTTTCCTCGGGCATCTGGTTTTCGATCTTCGCTCTCATGCAACTGCCCGTGGGTGAGGCGCTGGACCGGATCGGGCCGCGCCTGACGGCGTCTGTTCTGCTTGGGCTCGGCGGCGGTGGCGGAGCGCTCGTCTTCGCGCTGGCCGAGGGGCCTTGGGCGGTTCATGCCGCGATGGCGCTGATCGGGATCGGCTGTTCGCCGGTCCTGATGGCGTCCTACTATATCTTTGCGCGCATCTATTCCCCGGCGGTCTTCGGCACACTGGCCGGGGCGATCATCGGCGCTGGTTCGCTTGGCAATATCGCTGGCGCGGCCCCGCTGGCTTGGCTCGTGGGCGCAGTCGGCTGGCGTCCGGCGCTCTTTGCGCTGGCCGCGGTGACCTTCCTTGTGGCGGCAGCACTATGGGTCTTCGTCCGTGGCCCGGAGCGGGCAGAGGTGCCCGAAACCGGGCGCGGTTCCATCCTGCACCTGCTGAAGGTGCCGGGCCTCTGGGCGATCTTGCCGCTGATGGCGGTCGCCTATGCGCCCGCCGCCGCGATCAGAGGGCTGTGGGCCGGGCCATATCTGCAAGAGGTTTTTGGCGCCGATGCCACTGTCATCGGGCGGGCAACGCTGGTCATGGCGCTGGCCATGGTCCTCGGCAATTTCGCCTATGGCCCGCTCGACCGCATTTTCGGGACACGCAAATGGGTAGTGATCCTGGGCAATATCGGCGCGGCTTTTGGCCTTGCCGCCTTGGCCCTTGTGCCAGGCGCGGGCGTCTGGACCGCGACGGCATTGCTCGCCGCTCTGGGTCTTTTCGGCTCGTCCTTCCCGGCGATCATGGCACATGGGCGCAGCTTCTTTCCGCCACACCTTGTCGGGCGCGGTGTCACCTTCCTCAACATGTTCGGCATCGGCGGGGCGGGGATCCTGCAATTCGCCTCGCGTCCCGTCTATCAAGGTGCCTCGGGCGCGCCCGAAGACGTGTTTCGCACGGTGTTCCTGTTCTTTCTCGTGCCCCTCATCATCGGCATCTTCCTTTACCTCTTCAGCCGTGACGCCCGAGGCTAGCCTTGCCCGCCTGCATCCGCTAACCAGAGGTGCGAAGGAGAGCGCATGGCCCCGGATATCCGCGACATCGACGTGATCGCGCCCAATCTCAAACGGCGGCTGTCGGGTGTGACGGCGACGATCGTTCGGCTGGTGCCGTTGCAGGCGGGCATGATCGGCATTGCCGCGACCGGGCCGGGACTGCCTGCCCATGTGCCGCAGATCCCGCTTCCGCGCCTGTTCCTGATGCCGCGCAACCGGTGCCGTGTCTGGCATGCGCGTCGCAATACCGAGATGTTGCTGGGTCTGATCCTGAAACATGTGTTCCGGCGGAAGCTGAAACTGCTCTTCACCTCGGCCTCGCAGCGGCGGCACAGCGGTTATACGAAATGGCTGATCGGCCGGATGGACGGCGTGATCGCGACGTCGCAGAAGACGGCGGCCTATCTGAAACGTCCGGCAGACGTCATCCTGCACGGGATCGACACTGACGGCTTTTCCCCGCCCGGGGATCGCGCGGCCCTGCGTCGGGGCCTTGGCCTGCCGGAAGATCACGTGATCATGGGGTGTTACGGCCGCATCCGGGCGCAGAAGGGCACTGATGCCTTTGTCGATGCCGCGCTGGCACTGTTGCCCGACCGGCCGAATGTGACGGCGCTCGTCATGGGGCGGGCGACCGAAGGGCATGACGGCTTCCTGTCGGGTCTGAAGGAAAAGGCCGCGGCGGCAGGACTTGCCGATCGCATCCGCTTTCTGCCCGAAGTGCCGGTGCATGCGATTGCCGACTGGTACCGCATCCTTGACCTCTATGTCGCGCCGCAGAGGTGGGAGGGCTTCGGCCTGACCCCGATCGAGGCCATGGCCTGCGGCGTGCCGGTCGTCGCAACCCGAGTCGGCGCGTTCGAGGAGATTGTGGCTGACGGCACTGGTGCGCTGGTGCCGCCGGACGACATTCCGATGCTGACAGCGGCGATTGCGCCCTATCTTGGCGATGCGGGGCTGCGGCAGGCGTCGGGGCAGGCGGCCCTCGCCCGCGTCTATGACGCGTTCCGGATCGGGCGCGAGGCAGAGGCGATTGTCGCGGTCTATCGCAGATTACTGGCGGGAGAGACGCGGTGAACCGCTTGTCGTTCCTGATAGCCCGGACCTTGCGGCAGGACGCGCCGCTGGCCGCCCTGTCGGTGCCGCGTGGTGACCTGATGGCGGACCTCGCGGGCAAGCGCGTGGCGCTTGTCGGCAACGCGCGCTCACTGGCCGACGGCAATGAGGGTGCGGAGATTGACGCCGCCGATCTGGTGATCCGCATCAACCGCGCGCCGATGCCCGCCTCGCGCACCCATGGCACACGCACCGACTGGCTGGCGCTTGCCACCTCGATCGGTGCTGAGGACATGAGCCGCATCCAACCCCGCCGCATGCTCTGGATGTCGCACAAGCGCAAACGGCTGCCATGGCCTGTCGCGGCATCCGACGGCTTTTACCTGCACCCGCGTGTCGACTGGTCCGATCTGCACAACCGGCTCGGCGCGCCGCCGACGACCGGGCTGATGATGATCGACCTTCTCGCCTCAAGCGATCTCACCGCGCTTCGCCTCCACGGCTTCGACTTCTTCGCCTCGCTCTCGCTCACCGGGTCGCGCCGGGCCGATCAGGTGCCGCATGACTTTGCGGCCGAAAAGCAGTTCGTCGATGCGCTGATGACCCGCGATCCACGCGTTACACAGGCGGGGACGTGATCTGCCTGCCGCAGCAGCGTTTTTCCTGCGCCGCACCGCAGCAAGGCCTTTAACTGAGGCGAGCAATCGGCTAAGGGGCCACGTCCTTAACGTTAGGAGACCCCAATGG
>NZ_JBARVQ010000688.1:0-3095 GCF_049646345.1 Albidovulum sp.
GGTCCGGGACAGCGTTGCTATCCCCCGCGCAGCCATCCATCGGCGAAGCGCAGGCCGCGGCAATCGGTGAACTGGCCAAGGCGCGCAAGTTCCGCCTCAAGCCGTGCCATGCGCCCTGCGCCCATCCTTATGCCCGGTTCGGGCCAGAAGGCGCGGACACTGAGCGCGCCGTCGGAGCGCAGGCATTTCGCGTCGATCCGGCCGATCAACCGGTCGCGCTCCATCACCGGGAAGACATAGTAGCCGAATTGCCGCTTGGGTTCCGGCACGAAGACCTCGATCCGGTAGAAGAAGCCAAACAGCCGTTCGGCCCGCTTGCGATCCCGCAAAGCCGGATCGAAGGGCGAGAGGATGCGGATGCGGTTGGGCGCTTCGGGCAGCCCGGCGGCCTCGGCCACAAGGCCCGGCCGGGCAAAGCAGCGGCGAAGGGTGCCGTCCGCGCCTTCGATCTGCACCTCATCAATCGCGCCACGTCGCAGGGCCGCCGCGCACCAATCCTTGGCCTCGTCCGGTTTTATCAGATCCCAGAAGGCCGCAATCTCACCCGATGTCGCGAATCCCAGCCGGTCAAGCGCCGCGTTGCAGGCCCAGTCGATCGTGATGGCCTCACCCGGATCGGGCAAGCCATGGTGGTGGGGCAGCACCCGTTCGGTCAGGTCGTAGATCTTGGCGAAGTTCCGGCGGTGACAGATGGAAAGCTGCCCGGACCGCCAGAGATATTCCAGCGCGGTCTTCGACGGGTGCCATTCCCACCAGCCGCCCTTGCCGCGTTTCTCATCCTCGCCCACATCACCCGAGCCGCAGTGTCCGTTTTCGCGCACATGGGCCAGCACCTCCTCGATCTTGCCGTGAAATTCCGATCCGTGCCAGTCGGCCCAGCGTGCGCGGATACGCGCAGCATCGCGGCTGAAGCGCAGCTTCCAGTAGCAAAAGAACGCGGACGGGATCACCGAGGCGTCGTGGGTCCAGTGTTCGAAAAGCGACCGGTCCTTTTCAAGCAGCGTTGCAAGGTTTCCTGGCCTATAGCTTTGCCGCCGCGACCAGAGGATCATGTGATGCGCCCGTTCGACCGTGTTGATGCTGTCGACCTGCACGAAGCCCAGCCGGTGGATGAGCGACAGCAGGTCAGCGCCTTTCGCGGGACCTGAGGGCGGCTCAATCAGCGCGTGGCGGTGAAGAAAGAGCCTGCGTGCGGAGGTGTTATCAAGTACCGGCAGGGTCATTGGCCAAAGGTCCGTTCAAGCACCCTCAGCCAGTTCTCATGCGCGATCTTTGCGACAAATGCCTCGTCATAGCCATGCGCCCGCAAGGCATCGAGAAGACGCGGCAGGCCCGCCGCATCGCCGATCCCCGTTGGCACCGTCGCCCCATCGAAATCCGAACCGAACCCGACCCGGGTTTCGCCCAGATGGGTGATCAGGTGGTCGAGATGGCGCAGGATCGGGTCCCAGCCATCGAAGGGCATCTGGCGTCCGTCCGCATTCAGGAACACGGTGGCGAAATTCAGCCCGACCATGCCGTCCGTCTCGGCGATCATGGCCAGTTGCCGGTCAGTCAGATTGCGGGTCGAGGGGGTTACCGCATGGGCATTGGAATGGGTGGCGACAAGCGGCGCGTCGGAAAGGGCTGCGACATCGTTGAAGCCAGCCTCGTTCAGATGGCTGAGGTCGATCATGATCTTCAGCGCGTTGCATTCCTTGACCAGCCTTTTGCCTGCCTCAGTCAGACCGAGACCGGTATCGGGTGCCCCGGGAAACCGGAACGGCACGCCGTGGCCGAAGATTGTCGGCCGCGACCAGACCGGCCCGAGCGATCGCAAGCCCGCCGCATGCCAGAGATGCAGCGTGTCGAGGTCTTCGCCGATCGCTTCGGCCCCTTCGAAATGCAACACGGCGGCGATCCGGCCTGCCGCCATTGCAGCGCGGATATCGGCGGCGTTGCGGCAGATGGCCAGCGTGCCGGTCCGTTCCATCCACAGCAGATGGCCGATCATCGCCGCAGCCACGGGCTGTGCTGCCTCCGCGCCGATCAGCTTGGGCAGCGGCAGGTCATAGGGCGGGCTATCCATCAGCGCGTCGAAATCGACCACATCTGCCTGTTCCGGCGAGGGGATGTAGACGGCGAAAAATCCCCCGGCAAAACCACCTGCCTTGATGCGCGGCAGATCGAGATGGCCCTTGCCCTCACCCGTCAGCCAGATTGCCTCACGCTCACCCGGATTGCGCAGGAGGCGCAGGAGAAAGTCGTTGTGACCGTCGAAAACCGGGATCATGGCGGCGTTTCTCCTCGTGCAGGTTCGGGCAGAGCTTCGCCTGTCCAATCATCGAGGGCAAGACCGCCCTGCCGGTAATGCCTTGGCTGGGCGGTCTCTTAACAGGGCAACTACTGCCTTTGCCCTCATCACACCACAAGCCGGGCGAGTGCCTGCCCGTGGGGTGGCGCCGCGACCTTTATTCAGGGTGCTTTATAGTCGAAAAGCCCTTAAATCGCCGATGAAATGCGCGACGTTGCTTAAGCGCCAGCCCGCCGGAACGGGCAGGCGCTCGCCTGGCGCGCGTCGCGCTTGTTCCCGGGCGAAATGGGCTCCGCCTCAACGACGAGGAAGGGCTTCAAACCAGCAATTCAATCGCCGATGCAACCACCCTGCCGGACCGATTGACCCGGGGGGTGGGGGTGAAGCTATACTTCGCGCGCAGAAAAGCTGAGGGACGGTCCGGCCATGTGGCGACGGTATGGAACCTGCGGCGTGGTGACGGCGGCTCTGTGGGTCGCCTCGCTGGGTTGCGCGCTGGCGCAGGACTTCTTCACACTCAAAGGTCATGGCGGACCGGTCAAGGGGATCGCCGTGGGCGCGGATGGCACCATCGTCACGGCAAGTTTCGACAATTCGGTCGGGATCTGGCGCGATGGCCTGCCGATCTGGCTGGATGGCCATGAGGCGGCCGTCAATGCAGTGGTCTATCTGGGCGATGGACAGGTGGTTTCGGCGGGCGACGACTTTTCAGTGCGGTTCTGGGACGGAGCCGAGGGGCATGTCCTTGGCCGCCATGCCGGAAAGGTGGTGCGGCTGACGCTTTCGCCGGACGGTACACGGG
>NZ_JBARVQ010000689.1:0-10621 GCF_049646345.1 Albidovulum sp.
GGCCTGGCTCCATCCGCCCACCGGACCCATTGCGTGACACCAACCAAAGGGCAGACAGGATCGCCGGGGCTTCCATCGCGGCGGCGACGGCGACCATATAGCCTTCAGCCGCGATTGCGCGCCCTTCAAGCACCGAGGTTGCGGCAACGAATGTCACGATGCTGATCGAGCCATAATGCGCGGCCACGGCCGCAGCATCGAGCCGCGAAAACCGAGTGAGGAGTTTTAGCAAGGCGAAGGCCAGCAATGGCAGGCCAAAGGACAAAACCACCCCCGCGCCCACGGTCATCAGCAGCCCCCCATCAACACCATGGGCGGCAACCGAGGCACCACCTTTGAAGCCAATCGCAAAGAGCAGATATATCGACATGCCTTTTGCCACGGCTTCGGGGATGGACAAATCCGACCGTGCCATCGCGGCGGCAAGCCCCAGCACAAAGGACAGGATGATCGGCGACAGAAGGTTCGCTCCTGCGAGTGCAACGATATCGGACATGAATAACCCCTGCTGGTTGATGCGCCTTTATCAAAGCCTGAATGGTCAGCCAAGGGACATTATTTACAGGTCAACGACCTGTCACACCGCCGCTTTGCGAAATCGCGCTTGGGGGCGCATGGTTTCCGCGTGGCTTTCACAGTGCTCCGAAATCGCTGCGCGTTATGCCCTAGCTTTTCAGCAATGCCCCCAGACGTTTGATGCCTTCCTCAATCGTCGCCTCATCCGCGCGTGAGAAGGACAGACGGATGGTGTTGCGGCCCGAGCCATCGGCGAAAAAGGCCGCGCCGGGAACGAAGGCAACCCGTTGGCTTTGCAAAGATTTTGCCAGAAGTTCAGCCCCATCCATGGCTTTTGGCAGGGTGATCCAGACAAACATGCCGCCTTCGGGGCGCGTCCACTCCACGCCTTTGGGCATATGTTGGGCAAGCGCCTCCAGCATCGCATCTCGCCGGGCGCGGTAGGCGTCGCGGATGCGCGCAACATGGGCGTCAAAGATCTTACCCGCAACATCCGAGATCGCCATCTGGTTCAGCGTGGCGGAATGCAGGTCGGCCGCTTGTTTCATCAGCACAAGGCGGCTGATCACCGATTTCGAACCGCAGATCCAGCCCACGCGAAGACCAGGGGCGAGCGTTTTGGAGAAAGACCCGCAATACAGCGTGCGCGCAGCTTCGATCGAACCTTTTTGCGCGATTTCCATCGCGAGGATCGGCGGTACCGCCTCACCATCAAAACGCAAGGATTGATAGGCCGCATCTTCGATGATCGCGATATCGAGGTCTTCGGCCAGTTGCAGTATGTTTTGCCGCGTGGCCGCGTCCAGGGTTTCGCCTGTGGGGTTGGCAAAATCGACCGACATATATGCGAATTTCACCTGGCCGCCTTTGGCAGACGCAGTTTGCGCATAATCGGCGGCGGCGCGGTTGCCGCGCGGGTCAAGCCGGTCATATTCCGGCTCATAGGCGTTGAAGGCCCCCAAGGCACCAAGATAGGTAGGCCAACCGATCAGCGCGGTATCCTTGGGTGACAGAAAGAGCTTGCCCAGATAATCCAGCGCTTGTTGCGAGCCAGAGGTGATGAGAATGTTATCGGCATCGCAAGGGATACCGATGCGCGCCATTTGCGAAGCGATCCAGTCGCGCAACGGCTTGTAGCCCTCAGATACCGAATATTGCAGCGCAGATTCGGCGCGCGGACCCGAGAGGATATCGGCAATGGCGGCTTGAAACTCAGCCGCGGGGAAAAGCGCCGGGTCTGGGATGCCACCTGCAAAGGAAATAATATCGGGCTGATCCAGCAGCTTAAGCAGCTCTCGGATTTCCGAGGCTTTCATCCGGCTGGTGCGGCTGGCGAAAATCTGTTCCCAATTCATGCGCGATACCCCTTCCCCTGGGTTCATTTGGGGAAGGAGTGGCGCGAAAATCGGTTTATGTCAATAAGACTGACATAAATTCGACTATTGAGTGAGGTACCAGATGACGGTGACGGAGGCCGACAGCGCAAGCTCGCCTGCCTCGACCGGCATGCTCTCCATCGCGGCACGGCCATAGCTTTTGAACTGAGGGCCCGGGCTGTTGCTACCGCCTTCGGTGATGGAGACTACAGGCCCAAGCGCGCTGCTTGCGGCCTCGGCCAAAAGCTCGGCGCGGTGGCGGGCGTCGGCAACGGCGCGTTTGCGGGCCTCATCAAGCTTTGGGCCTGGCTCGGTGAGGCCGAACTCCACGCCGTTCAAGGTATTGGCCCCGTCTTCGACCGCCGCATCGAGGATCTCTCCGAGCTGATCGAGGTTGCGGACCCGGACAGAGAGCTGATTGGAGGCCGTGTAGCCGTCGATCTTGGAGCCGGATTCACTGTTGGACCAGTTGGGGCCCAAGGACAGCCCCGAGGTTTGCAGATCGCGCGGCTCTATCCCGGCGGCTTTGAGATTGCCAAGCACAGTGGCCAGTTGCCCTGCATTTTCAGCCATCGCCGCTTTGGCGGTTGATGCCGAGGTGGTAACGCCCAGCGAGATTGTCGCCATGTCTGGTGCGGCTTCGACCTGGCCTTCGCCAGTCACGGTGATCAGCGCCGCGGCGGGTTCTGCCGCCGCAACCGATGTTGCGGGTATGGCCTGCGCCAAAAGAGCCATTAAAAACAGGCTGTGGTAGGCACGCATTGGGGTTCTCCTAGGGTTTGTGTTACAAATGAAGCATATATCAGCGCTTCGTAATGCAATCTTGGCGGATTTGGGCCGAAACCGCACGGGGTTCGAGGGCTTTTTCTTTCATTCGGCAAAAACCTGCTGTAGGACAGGGCCTAACTTAGGCCAAGACTCCCTGCGCCTTTTCCTTTTGTGCTAGACCCGTGCAATGAAACCAAATTTTGCCCTGAACATCACTGATACAACGATCAGCTTGCTGCGCCGCACGTCAAGCGGTTGGCTGGAGGTTGGCTCTGCCGGCTTTGACAGCCCGGATCTGGATGAGGCGCTGAAATACCTACGTTCCTCGGCGCTGGGATTGTCGCCGCAGGGAATTACGACCAAGCTGGTCTTGCCGGCGTCGCAAATCCTTTACACTGAGGTCGAGGCCCCCGGCCCTGACAAAGCCGCGCGCGAGGCCCAGATCAAGGCCGCGCTCGAAGGGCGCACGCCTTACAGCGTTGATGAGCTGGTTTTTGACTGGTGGGGCAAGGGCCCTATGGTCAAGGTGGCGGTCGTTGCCCGCGAGACTTTGGAAGAAGCCGAAGCCTTTGCCGAGACCCATCGTTTCAACCCGGTGTCTTTTGTGACCATCCCGGCGGAAGGCCAGTTTGCAGGCGAACCATGGTTCGGGACGAGCAAGCTTTCGGCCACGCTGTTGCCTGCGGGTGAAAAGGTTTCGCGCGATCAGGACCCTGTGAAAGTGGTGACACGCGACGCTGCGAAACCGGATGCGGCCAAGGACGACCCAAAATCCGATGCCAAGGCCGAGGCCGCAAAAGACGCGCCGAAGAGTGACGCCGCGCCTGAGCAAGCGGCAACCGAGGACGCAAAGGCCGAGCCAGCGACCACATCAATAGATGCAGACGCGGCGCAAGCTGAGGCTAAAAAGAAAGCTGAGGCTGCGGCTGCGGCAGAAGAAAAAGCGGAAGCAGAAGCCAAGGCAAAGGCCGAAGCGGAGGCCAAGGCAGAGGCGGAGGCCAAAGCTGCGAAAGCCAAGGCAGAAGCAGAAGCCAAGGCGGCCGAGGATGCCAAAGCGAAGACCGAGGCGGAAGCCACGTCTAAGGAGCCAGCAGCAGAGGCCAAATCAAAGGCGGATGCAGATGCCGCAGCCAAGCGCAGTGCCGCTGAAGAGGCCGCAGCAGAGACAACCCGCAAGATCGAAGCCGCCAGAGCCGAGATGGAGCAGCGCGCTCAAAACTTGGCACAGGCCGAAGCAAAACGTTTGGTCGCGGAGGCCGAAAAAGCTAAAATCGCCCAGCAAGAGCGCGACAGAGCCAAGGCGTCTTTGCTCGAGGCAGAGCGCAAGCGCATGGCGAATGACCAGACCGGAAATTCAGGGTTTGAGGGGGTTACCGACCCCGGGATCGCTGAAACCAAGGACTCAGCGCCGTCAAGCCCGTCTCCTGCCTTTTCGACACGGAGGCGCGATGATGCGGCACCTTCGCTTGGGCCAGCGGCCAAAGCTGCCGGGGCGGCCTCGCCCTTTGCATCAGGCCCTGGTACGGCGACAGATACAGCAAAGGCTGCGGGACCCAAAGCCGATGGGGTCAAGGCACCAACTGTTTCCTTTGTGGCCGCCGCCAAATCCGACCCTGTTTTGGCCGAAAAAGGCAAGCCTGCCGCACCGGTTGACAAGGTGGTCGCAAAGCCATTGAACGGCACAGCGGCGTTTGCGACCGGTGCAAAGGCCGAGCTTGGCCAGGCCAGCCCGACGGCGGGAAAAGCCGGGGCGGCGATGGTGACCGCAGCCCGAATCCCAGGCACCACGGCGGCCTTGTCGCGGTTCAAATCCAAGGTTCAGTCAAAAGCAGATGCGACGGCAAAGCCAGGCTCCAAGCCCGCAGGCAAATCCTCGGCCAAACCGACCTCGGCAGAGGAATCGATGGGGAAATTTGGGGCCAAGCTTGCGCCGCGCAAAGGAAAGCCGCGGTTTTTGGGCCTGATCTTGACACTGGTCTTGCTTGCGGCCCTTGCAGCCGTGGCGGCCTGGTCTTCGCTTTATCTGTCGCGCAATGACGCGGTGCCGGAAACGGTGCAACAGGCCGACGCCACAGCAGGTGAGGCTGCGGCCCCTGATCCAGAGTTGACGGCAGAGGCCCCCGCCGAAGGTGTCTCGACCGAGCTTGCGGCTGTCCCTGAGACAGCGACGACAGCAGAGGTTGCGCCTGAGGCCGAGCCCGAAGCCTTGTCGGATGCCGAGGCTGTGGCAGATGCCGAAGCCGAATTGCCGCCTGCGCAAGAGCTTGCCATCGCAGAGCCCGTGGTTGATGTGGCGGTTGATCCGGTGGTTGATCCAGCCGCCGACACTGCCGCTGATGTGGCAGCTGAACCCGTCGCCGAAGCGCCTGCAGCGGTCGAGGTGCCGAGTGGCCCTGCCCCAACAGTGGTTTCGGAAGACAGCGCGGTTCAAGCCGCTGGTCCGGGCCGTGGCCCGCAAGACGAGATCTTTCTGCCTTCTATTGATGCCCAAGCGCCGGCCTTCGATGCTGTGGCATTGCCGCGCCCACAAACAACGCCCGATGCCGCGCCTGCAGCGATGATGGTGCCACCGCCTTTTGGCACCCAATATGAATTTGAACCCGATGGCAGCATCAAAGCCACCACCAATGGCGTGGTTATGCCGGGTGGGTTCTGGCTGATCGCGGCCAAGCCGCCTGTGTTGCCGCCTGCCCGGCCCGCAGAGATTTCGGACCCGGTCGTCCCTGCGGCGGCTGCGCCTGATGCCGTTGTACCTGGTGCCGCACCAACGCCCCCCGATACCGCAGCTGCCGCAACCCCGCCGCCAGACAACCCCGCGGCGCAATCCGCCGGAGCAAGCACGTCTGGGATTTCACAGGTGGAGGGCAATGGCCCTTCTTCTGTTTTTGAGCCCGACACAACCGTCGAAAACCGCCGCCCCAAAGGCCGCCCCGACATCCCGGAACCGGCCGCAGAGCCACCACAGACCGAAGATGACGCCGCCCTGGAGGCAAGCCCTGCATCGCTGCGCTTGGCCAGCCTGCGCCCGCGCGGCCGCCCCCAAACTGTGGTAGAGGCAGCCATTGCGGCCCGTGATGCCGCCGCGCAGGCGTCGCTTGCCGCCAAAGCGGCCGCCGATGAAAAGACCGCGCAAAACAGCGCTTTGTCGGTAGCTTTGTCGCCCCGCCCCGCCGCGCGCCCACGCGATTTTTCGCGCGCCGTGGAGGCTGCGATTTCTGCCGCAACGCGAGAAGTGACACGCAAAGTGGCAGTGCCCAAGACCGTGCCGGAGCCCGAAGAAGCCGAGGAACCAGAGGTGCGGGTCTCCAAGGCTCCGCGCATTCCGACCCGCGCCAATGTGGCCAAGCAGGCAACCTATAAAAATGCGATCAACCTGTCGAAGACCAATCTGATCGGGGTTTATGGAACCGACCAGAAACGCTATGCACTGATCCGGTCCTCCTCGGGGCGTTACAGCAAGGTACGGGTCGGTGACCGGCTTGATGGTGGCGTGGTCGCCGCGATTACCCGCAGTGAGTTGCGCTATAAAAAGCGCGGAAAGATTTTGACTTTGGCGATGCCCAAAGGGTAGCCCAGCCCGCTGGCCCTCGGATGCCCGACGCGGCACTGGGGCCGCGGCAAGGAATGGATATTTTTTCCAAAGAGAATTTGGGGCAAAGGGCGGCCCTGAGGCGGGCCACCACTCCTGTTCACATGACCTTGCCTTTTCAGGCCTCTTTCAAGACGCCACGATCAATCTGATCTTGTTCAATGGATTCGAAAAGCGCGCGGAAATTGCCTTCGCCAAAGCCATCATCGCCTTTGCGCTGGATAAACTCGAAGAAGATCGGACCGATCACGGTTTTGGAGAAGATTTGCAGCAAAATGCGGGTTTCGCCGCCATCGACCTCGTCGGCTGGAGCCCGAAACTTCGTGCAGCACTGAACGCGAAATATACCTTCACCCATCCCGAAAAGCCCGAGATCACCGGCCTTTCCCACATCCTCTGGACCGGCGCGCCGAAGCATGCCGAGGCAACCGCCCGCAACGCCGTCTTCTACGGTGACAAGGCCATCGACCGTTCGCCCTGCGGCACCGGCACTTCGGCCCGCATGGCGCATTGGGCAGCGCGCGGCGACCTCGATATCGGCGACGATTTCGTCCACGAAAGCATCATCGGCTCGCTCTTCCGGGGGCGGATCGAGGGGCTTGCCAGGGTCGGCGACCGCGACGCCATCATCCCCTCCATCGCCGGATGGGCCCGCGTCACGGGGCTCAACACGATTTTCATCGACGACCGTGACCCCTTCGCCCATGGTTTCGTTGTGACCTGAGACCGGGGGAGCCTGAATGGCCCGACGCATCACCGCCGGAAGCGCAAAAGCACCCGTCCTCGCGCTCACAGAGGGCCTCAGCTTCTGGGGCGGCGTCGACCCCGCCTCGGGCCGCCTGATCGATGCGCATCACCCCGATTGCGGGGCCGATCTGGCGGGCAGGATCGTGATGATGCCGACCAGCCGCGGCTCCTGCACCGGCAGCGGCGTGCTGCTGGAACTGGCACTCAACGGCCATGCCCCTGCCGCGCTGATCTTCCGCGAGGCGGAGGACGTGCTGACCCTCGGCGCGCTTGTCGCCGGAACTCTCTTCGACCGTCCCCTGCCGGTCCTGCGGCTCGACCCCGGCGATTACGCCGCCCTCACTGCCGAACCGTCGGCCCGCATCACCGAGGACCGGCTGAGCGCCGGTGCCGTTTCCCTGCCGCTCACGCCCCTCGCGACCGACCGGATGCAGCTCACCGAAACCGACCGCGCGATGCTGGCGGGGGCGGAGGGCCGCGCGGTTGAGACCGCGATGCAGATCTTGATCACCATGGCCGCCGCGCAGGGCGCGACGACACTGACCGATGTCACCCGCGCCCATATCGACGGCTGCATCTACGCAAGCCCCGCCAACCTGACCTTCGCCCGGAAGATGGCCGATCTGGGCGCGCGGGTCAGTATCCCGACCACCATGAACGCCATCTCGGTCGATCACGCAAATTGGCGGCAACAGGGCGTGGCGGACAGCTTCGGCAGCCCGGCGGCCGCTTTGGCCGATGCCTATACCGAGATGGGGGCAGAGCCGAGTTTCACCTGCGCGCCCTATCTGCTCGACGGCGCCCCGGCAGCGGGCGAACATATCGGCTGGTCCGAATCCAACGCCGTGATCTACGCCAATACCGTCCTTGGCGCGCGGACGGTCAAACACCCCGATTTCCTCGACCTCTGCATCGCGCTGACCGGACGCGCGCCCCTGTCCGGCGTCTACCTTGAGGCCGAGCGCGCGCCGCGGCGGGTCATCCATGTCACCCTGCCAGACGGCCATGACGATGCGCTCTGGCCGATGCTCGGCTATCTGGCGGGCAGGCTCGCGCCCGACCGCATCCCGCTCCTGACCGGGCTTGAAGGGACAGCGCCAACCGGGGACGACCTCAAGGCCCTTTGCGCCGCCTTCGGCACCTCGTCCGCAGCACCGATGCTGCATGTCGCGGGCGTGACACCCGAGGCGCATCTTGCCCCTGCACCGGATGCGGACATTGTACATATCACCCGCGCCGATCTCGCGCGGGCATGGGCTAAGTTCAACACAGGCCCCGCCGGGGTCGATCTGATCGCCTTTGGCTCACCGCATTTTTCAGCGGGCGAGTGCTGCAAACTGGCGGACCTGCTCGACGGCCACAAGGTAGCGTCCGGCACCACCGCCATCGTCACAGCGGGCCGCGACACGATCAGGGCCATCACCGCCAACGGCACAGCGAACCGTCTGCAAGCGGCAGGTATCCGCATCCTCCCCGACCTCTGCTGGTGCTCGATCTCTGAACCCGTCTTTCCGCCCGCCGCCCGTACGCTGATGACCAATTCCGGCAAATACGCCCATTACGCCCCGGCGCTTTCGGGCCGTGCCGTGCGCTTCGGCAGCCTCGCCGATTGCGCGGCCGCCGCGATCACCGGCAGGGCCCCGGACACCCCGCCCGACTGGCTGACCTGAGGACCGCCCATGCGCACGACCAAGACCATCCATGTGATCTCTGCCCATGCCGAGGGCGAGGTGGGCGACGTCATCGTCGGCGGCGTGACGCCCCCGCCGGGCGCGACGCTCTGGGACCAGCGGCGGCACATTGCCGAGGACGGCGACCTGCGCGCCTTCATGCTGAACGAACCAAGGGGCGGGGTATTTCGCCATGTGAACCTTCTGGTGCCGCCAAAGCACCCCGACGCCCAGATGGGCTTCATCATCATGGAGCCCGAGCACACGCCGCCAATGTCCGGCTCGAACTCGATCTGCGTGGCGACCGTGCTTCTGGACGCAGGCATCCTGCCGATGACCGAACCGGTAACCGAACTCACGCTGGAAGCCCCCGGCGGTCTTGTCCGGGTCCGCGCCGAGTGCCGGGACGGCAAGGCCGAACGGATCACCGTGCAGAACCTGCCCTCCTTCGCCGACCGGCTGGATGCCAGAATTGAGGTTGAAGGCATCGGCACGCTGAAGGTCGACACTGCCTTTGGCGGCGACAGTTTCGTGATCGTCGAAGCCGGAGCGCTGGGCCTCAGGATCGCCCCCGATGAGGCGCGCGACATCGCCCGTCTCGGCACCCGCATCACCAATGCCGCGAATGCCCAGCTTGGCTTTGCTCATCCCGAACGGCCCGACTGGGATCACATCTCCTTCTGCCTCTTCGCCGGAGCGCTGGAGAAGGCCGACGGCGGTTTCGCCGCCCGCTCCGCCGTCGCGATCCAGCCCGGCAAAGTCGACCGCTCGCCCACCGGCACCGGTGTGTCGGCCCGGATGGCGGTGTTGCATGCGAAAGGCGTGATGGCCGAAGGGCAGACGCTGACCGCCCGTTCGATCATCGACAGCACCTTCACGGGCCGCATCGCCGGTCTCACGGAAGTCGCAGGCCGCCCGGCGATCGTGCCCGAGATTTCCGGGCGCGGCTGGATCACCGGCATCCACCAACACATGCTCGACCCCGCCGACCCCTGGCCGGGGGGCTATCGTCTCTCCGATACCTGGGGTGCGGGCGGCTGAGGTGTCGGGACGCCTGTCGGGACGGATGCCATACGCGTGCCATACGCTTGCGGGACGGTTGCGGTACTCCCCTTCCGGCGCTAGAGGGGCGCCATGACCAGACCCGATGAACCGCGCCGCAACTTCTATGGCCGCATCCGCGGCAAGACCCTGCGCGCCAGCCAGAAGACCTATCTGAACGAAGACCTCGGGGCCTTGCAGCCCCGCGACATCACGCGTGAGGAGAACCCCGAGCGCACTCTGATCGACCCCGCCGCGATCTTCGGCGACGACCGTCCGGTCTGGCTGGAAGTGGGCTTTGGCGGTGGCGAACACCTTGTTCATATGGCCTCGCGATATCCTGACGTGGGGATCATCGGCTGCGAACCCTTCATCAACGGGGTGGCGATGCTTCTGGGCAAGATCCGCGATGCGGGCGTCACCAATCTTTCGGTTCATCCCGGTGATGCGCGCGATCTGATGGATGTCCTGCCGGAGGCTTCCATCGCGAAAGCCTTCCTCAACTACCCCGATCCCTGGCCGAAGACCCGTCACCATCGCCGCCGCTTCGTGACGCAGGAGCACCTGCAACCCCTTGCCAGGGCGATGAAATCCGGCGCCGAGTTCCGGGTGGCAACCGACATTCCCGATTATGTCCGCCAGACGCTGGAAGAGGTACCGCAAGCGGGATTTGAACTGATCGCGCAGGGCGATACGCCATGGCAGGACTGGCATTCCACCCGCTATGAGCAAAAGGCCCTGCGCGAGGGGCGGGCGCCGCATTACGTGACCTTCCGCCGGGTCTGATCTGGCGCAGCCTCCGGCGGGGATATTTGATCCAAGTGGAAGCAGGGGCATGGACCGCCCCTTTGGCTTGCGCTATCAGCGGGACGATTTTCGTGAAGGAGCGTCCCAAATGTCTGGCCACGGTGAGC
>NZ_JBARVQ010000690.1:0-2426 GCF_049646345.1 Albidovulum sp.
ACCCCGCTGCAAAGCCGGCGATCAGCCCGCCGGCCAGCATACGTTGAATCATTTTGGACCGTTGGCCTGCCTTAGTGGCAGGGGAACCCGGTCGCGTGGCGCATGTCGTGCGCGGCGTCATGCAAAGTCGCCGACTGGGCATGGCCCGCAACGAACATCACGGTGGCGCCGATCAGGGCCACGAACAGAATGGACATGAGACCGGTAGAGGTCTTGGCGGCGGTTTGGTTCAGCGCGTTCATCGTTCTCTCCTTGCCGTCACACCCGACAGCGTTCGCGTTGCCTTCACGCATGGCCGGTCTCCTGACTTGCGGGTCGTCGCAGCTTTCCGCCTTCCCGGGGACGAACCCCAGTGGCCGTTGGAAAGCCGCTCGCCGCTCACAGTCGCGGGGGCGGTTGGGGCTTTGGGTGCCGCCTTTGGTCCACCCTTCCCCATTCCCGTTTCGGTCCTGACGCTTTGCGCCTGTAGGACACCATGCAGATCCCATCTGCCAGCAAGCGCGCCTTTCGGTCAAGATGTAATCACGCCGCTGCAAGGTACGATTGCGACCTCTTCCTTCATCTTGGTCCAAATACCTGTAGCGTTTCGGGTTTACACTGAATCCGCATTCGGACCTTTTCGTTCGAAATTCGATACTTGTTATCTCAGCGAAACCCCGAAACGCTTGTCCTATGAATTTGCCTGTCTCCTTGCGAAGATGGCGCCTCTGCCAGCCATGTCATTTATTGCGGGCAGAGGCGGTGTATGGATCGGGACATGCTGGTCATCGTGGACCGTACCAAAGTGCGATCGCACACTGTCTTCTCATGAGGCCTGATGGGATACGCGGGATTGCCGTCCCGGATGACAAGCATAGGACATGACGAAGATGACAGGCGATGGCATTGGCACAGACATTCCCAAAGACAGACTGGATGTGCACCGTTTGCGCGACGGGGCCTTCGTGCAGGTCCCCAACACCAGAACCGGTTTCCGGAAGCTGCGTCGCTGGATCTGCAGCAACAAAGGCTGCCGCAAAAGCTGACCCGACGCCGCTTGTGCCAGGTTGTGGCTGATATCGCTGAACTGGATCAGGCAATCCGGACACAACTGGAAACCTGCTCATCCCGCAAACCTGCGCTGCGTCTGATCCAAAGCATCAAAGGCATTGGCGCTATCGCGGCCAGAACGATCCTGATCGAAATGCCAGAAATCGGCGTCCTGAGAAAGCAGGCCGTGGCTTCACTGGCAGGCATTGCTCCGATCACGAGGCAGTCTGGCAGGTGGCGAAGACAATCGTTCATCCAGGGCGGTAGAAAACCTCTGCGCGATGCGCTCTACCTGCCTGCTAGCGTCGCGACCCGGTACAATCCGGAACTGAAGGCGCAATACGAACGCATGAAGGCCGCCGGGAAGTCGTCTAAGGTCAACATCACGGCCATCAAGAGCAAGCCCCTTATCCTCGCAAACACTCTCGTCAAAGAAGACTGAGAATCGGAAGAAATCAAAGCTCGATCGAAACGGATACTTTAGATCGCAGCGTCATACGCCTTCAAAACAGACAGGGGCACGATCTCAGCGGCCCTTGCATGGGTGGCGGCCAGCCGCACATTCGGGGCGCAGCCTTCGTCATGGGCTTGCAGGAACCGCGCGGCGCAAAGGCACCAGCGGTCACCCGGTTTCAGACCGGGAAAGCGGAACTCGGGGCGCGGGGTCGACAGGTCGTTGCCGACATATTTCGACCAGGCGAGGAACTCTGCCGTCATCTCAACGCACACAGTATGACTGCCCTGATCCTCGGCGCAGGTATTGCAGTGCCCGTCACGGAAAAAGCCCGTCATGGGATCGGTTGAGCAGGGTTCAAGCGCACCTCCGAGGATATTCGCGGCCGGATCTTTTTCCATCTCTCGCCCCTACCTGACTGCCGCAATCGTCTTCAGCATCGCCTCGTTCACCGCGTCAACGCCGTCATTCTTGAAATGGCGATCGACGGCGTTGACGACAATGACCGTATCATGGCGGGGCGAGAAATAAATGAACTGTCCATAAATTCCCTGCGCCATGAAATCCCCCATCGCGTTCTTCGGTATCCACCATTGATAACCATAAAGCGCTCCGTTCGGTGCAGAGGGGAGGGTTGAGGCCTCTACCCAATCAGCGGACACGATCCGTTTCCCCTGCCATTCACCCTTTTGCAGCACCATCTGACCGAACCGTGCATAGTCGCGTGTCCGCATATTGAGACCGCCAAGGACAAAGGCGGTGCCTTCGCCGTCGGTCAGAAAATAGGGCTCCGCCTCGAACCCCATGGGTTGGATGATCCGCTCGGCCATCAGGTCGGCCGGGTCACGTCCGGTTGCGCCCGCGATGATCATGCCAAGAACATGAGTGTCGACTGAGACATAGTCCCACCGCGTACCGGGTTCTGCCTCACGCTCATGCAAAC
>NZ_JBARVQ010000691.1:0-6408 GCF_049646345.1 Albidovulum sp.
GGCCTCAAGCTGATCGAAGGTGACGTTGTATTCGGTCCAGCTGCCGCCGCCCGAGGCGATATTGTGCAGAACGGGCTGCACCCGGTCGAGGGATTTGGCGAAGACGGCGTCGGGTGTTTCGGCTGCTTCGAATTCCTCCCAAAGCGCGCGGAGGTCCTTGCCGATATCGGCGGGCAGGAGGCCGAAGATTCGGGTTGCGGCGCGGGCCTCGGCCGCAGCCACTTCGGTTGAGCCATGGGCCGCGCCGTTCGCGGAATGGATTGGCACGTCGCCCACGTCGATCTCCACGAGGTCGTGCAGGATCAGCATCTTGATGACGCGGTCAATCGCCACGCCCGGCCCGGCCTGATCGGCAAGGACGAGGGCATAGAGGGCCAGATGCCAGCTGTGTTCGCCGGAATTCTCGCGCCGTGACCCGTCGGCGAGTGTCGTCGCGCGGATCACCTGTTTGAGCTTGTCCGCCTCCATCAGGAAGGCGAACTGCGCATCAAGCCGGTCTGTCATTCCCCGGTCGGGGCGGCCTCGGCCGCCGCCGTGGCGCGGAAACGCTTCAGCCTGGCGTCGAGATGTTCCCGCGCCCGAGCCGAGGAGCGCTGGGCGCGGATGGCGGCCATGTAAGCCTCTTGCAGACCCGAGGACGAGGCCTCGACGATCTTGTTCACCTCATTGATGATCGCGTCGTCACCCAGTTCCTCGACCGCTTTCAACACGTCTTCGGCCAGCGCGATGCCCAGTTCTTCGGTCGTCGGCATCAGCTTACCGCGTCTGTTCGCCGAGGCGGCGCTGGACATAGGCCTGCACCGTGTCGATCATCGGGTTCATCTGGGTGTCGTCATTCTCGAAGAAATGCCCGGCCCCCTCGACTTCCTCATGGGTGATGGTGATGCCCTTCTGTTCGCGGAGCTTGCCGACCAGCGAATGGGTGTCCTTCGGCGGCGCCACGCGGTCGGCGGTGCCGTTGATGATCAGGCCCGAAGAGGGGCAGGGGGCGAGGAACGAGAAATCGTACATGTTGGCGGGGGGCGAGACCGAGATGAACCCGGTGATCTCGGGTCGCCGCATCAGCAGTTGCATGCCGATCCAGGCGCCGAAGGAAAAGCCCGCGACCCAGCAATGCTTGGAATTGGGGTTCATCGCCTGCAGGTAATCAAGCGCCGAGGCTGCATCGGACAGTTCGCCGATGCCCTGATCGTATTCACCCTGGCTGCGGCCGACGCCACGGAAGTTGAAGCGCAGGACGGTGAAGCCCAGCTCATGGAACGCATAATGCAACCGGTGCACCACGCGGTTGTTCATCGTGCCGCCGAACTGGGGATGCGGATGCAGGATGATCGCGATGGGCGCGTCGAGTTGCTTCTGCGGATGGTAGCGGCCTTCGAGACGGCCCTCTGGGCCGGCAAAAATGACTTCGGGCATCGCCTGTCTTCTCTCTGCGGGGCCGTCGGCGCGTCAATCTGGCGATGCCATTCTTGACGATTTTGCTCAGGCACCCTAGAACTGTTCTAAATACCGGCAAGTGCCGGTGACCGGGTGGACAGGAGTTAAGCGGCCTTCCGCCCGTCGTCAATGTCTTTGCGGGGCAAATGCCATGAAACTCTCGACCAAGGGGCGGTATGCGATGGTGGCTTTGGCCGATCTGGCCTATCAGCGCGACGCCGCGCTGGTGTCGCTGGCCGAGATCTCGAAGCGGCAGGACATCTCGCTGCCCTATCTGGAGCAGCTCTTTGTCAAGCTGCGCCGGGCGGGGCTGGTCGAATCGGTACGGGGGCCCGGCGGCGGCTACAAGCTGGCGCGCGATCCGGGCGATATCCGGGTGAGCGAGGTGCTGGAAGCGGTCGATGAGACGGTGAGTGCGCTTCATACAGGGGCGGGTGCCTCGGGCGGTGTTTCGGGCAGCCGGGCGCAGTCGATGACCAACCGGTTGTGGGAGGGTCTTTCGGCACAGGTCTATGTCTTCCTGCACCAGACCCGGCTCTCGGATGTGATCGACAATTCTTTGAAACCCTGCCCGGCTGTGCCCGCGCTGTTTCAGGTGGTCGACGAATGAGCGGGCGTTTTCAAATTGAGGCGCGTTCCGCGCCGCGCCTTTTGTCTCGCCTCCGCCTGGCGGCTCCGGCTCGGATTGGCTCCGCCGGGAGTATTTTTGAACAGAAGAAGGTGGGGTCGTGACAGGGCGGGTCTATCTCGACTGGAATGCGACGGCGCCTTTGCGACCGGAGGCGCGGGAGGCTGTTGTCGCGGCGCTGGACGTTGTCGGCAATCCCTCTTCGGTTCATGCCGAGGGGCGGGCCGCGAAGATGGCGGTCGAGAAGGCGCGCGAGGATGTGGCGGCTTTGGTGGGCTGCCGTGTCAAGGAGGTGGTGTTTACCTCAGGCGCGACCGAGGCGGCAGGCGTTCTGGCCGGTGGCCATGACGTCTTTGTCGAGCCCACCGCGCATGATTGCCTGATGGCGCATGGGCGGATGGAGGATGCGATCGGAGGCGGTCATACGCTGGCGATGGGGCTGGCCAACAGTGAGACCGGAGTGATCACCGAGCCGCCCGCGAAGGGCGAGGACGGCTATCCTTATGGCGCGCGGCGGGCCGACTGGCTGCTGCTGGATGTGGTGCAGGCCGTGGGGCGCGTGCCCTTCGCCTTTTCCTGGTCGGGCGCGGATTTTGCGATTGTCTCGGCCCACAAGATCGGTGGTCCGAAAGGTGTGGGGGCACTGATCATCCGCGACGGGTTGGAGATTGAGACATTGCGTGCCGGTGGCGGGCAGGAGACCGGCCGACGTTCGGGCACTGAGAATGTTGCAGGTATTGCCGGGTTTGGGGCCGCGGCACGCGCGGCTTTGACCGATCAGGAGGCAGGTGTCTGGTCGGGCGTTGCAGAGTTGCGCGACCGGCTTGAGGCGCGTATTGCCGGGGCGGCACCGGAAGTTGTGTTTGTCGGCAAGGATGGGGCACGGTTGCCCAATACGTCCTGCATCCTGACGCCCGGCTGGAAGGGCGAAACGCAGGTGATGCAGATGGATCTGGCGGGCTTTGCCATATCGGCGGGCTCGGCCTGTTCGTCAGGCAAGGTCAAGGCCAGCCGGGTGCTGAAGGCGATGGGCTATGATGAGACCGAGGCGGCTTCGGCCATCCGCGTCTCTCTGGGGCCCGCGACGACATTTGAAGAGGTCGACCGTTTCGCGGAGGCCTGGATCGCGGCGCGGGCGCGGCAGCGCGCGCGGGCGGCATGAGGAAAGACGCGGAACGCATGGAAAACGAACGGGAAAAGATGATGGCGCAAGGCGAGACGGTTGAACTTGAGGTCCGCGAGGGCGTTGACCGCGAGACGGTCGAGACCGTCCAGAATATGGGCGCCTACAAATACGGCTGGGAAACCGAGATCGAGATGGACTATGCGCCTTTGGGCGTGAATGAGGATATTGTCCGCCTGATCTCCTCCAAGAACGAAGAGCCGGAATGGATGACCGAATGGCGTCTTCAGGCCTTCCGCCGCTGGCAGGAGATGGAGGAGCCGCGCTGGGCGATGCTCAACTATCCTGAGATCGACTACCAGTCGCAGTACTACTACGCCCGGCCGAAAAGCATGGATGAAAAGCCGAAATCGCTGGATGAGGTCGATCCGAAACTGCTGGCGACCTACGAAAAGCTTGGCATCCCTCTGAAGGAACAGATGATTCTGGCCGGGGTCGAGGGCGCGGACGAGGCCCCCGCCGATGCCCGCAAGGTGGCGGTTGATGCGGTCTTTGACAGCGTCAGTGTCGGCACGACCTTCAAGGAAGAGCTGAAGAAGGCGGGTGTCATCTTCTGTTCGATCTCGGAAGCGATCCGCGAGCATCCGGATCTGGTGAAGAAGTATCTGGGCAGCGTCGTGCCGCAATCAGACAACTTCTTTGCGACACTCAATTCGGCTGTCTTTTCGGACGGTTCCTTTGTCTATATCCCGCCGAACACCCGCTGCCCGATGGAATTGTCGACCTATTTCCGCATCAATGCCGAGAATACCGGCCAGTTCGAGCGGACTCTGATCATCGCCGACAAGGGCAGCTATGTCAGCTACCTCGAAGGCTGCACAGCGCCGAAGCGCGATGTGGCGCAGTTGCATGCGGCGGTGGTGGAAATCGTCATTCTTGAAGACGCCGAGGTGAAGTACTCTACGGTGCAAAACTGGTATCCCGGCGATGAAGAGGGCAAGGGCGGCATCTACAACTTCGTCACAAAGCGTGCCGATTGCCGGGGCGACCGGGCCAAGGTGATGTGGACGCAGGTTGAGACCGGTTCAGCGATCACCTGGAAATACCCCTCCTGCATCCTGCGTGGCGACGACAGTTCGGGCGAGTTCTATTCCATCGCCATCGCCAACAACATGCAGCAGGCGGACACCGGGACCAAGATGATCCATCTTGGCAAGAATTCCCGGTCGCGCATCGTGTCCAAGGGGATTTCTGCTGGCAAGGCGCAGAACACCTATCGGGGTCTCGTGACGATGCACCCGAAGGCGAAGAACAGCCGTAACTATACCCAATGCGACAGCCTGCTGATCGGCGACAAATGCGGGGCGCATACCGTGCCCTATATCGAGGTGAAGAACAACTCGAGCCGCGTGGAGCATGAGGCGACGACCTCTAAGGTCGATGACGATCAGCTCTTCTATTGCCGGAGCCGCGGGATGGATGAGGAAGAAGCCGTCGCGCTGGTCGTCAACGGCTTCTGCCGCGAAGTGTTGCAGGCGCTGCCGATGGAATTCGCCATGGAGGCGCAGAGCCTTGTTGCGATCTCGCTTGAGGGGAGCGTGGGGTGATATGTGTTTCGCCGCACGACGATGATTGGAACAACTAACCTAGAACGCAGACGCTCTAGGAGGAACACTATGTATGAATATTCGGTCATCGCGCGCCATCTATCGAACGGAAGTCGATTGCCAGATGAGGTTTCGACTGACGTATCCCTAGCTGGCATTTGCTTCGAATCTCCCCGTGAAATTGCGGGTAGTTCGCATCTCGGGCGACTATTCCGAGCGGACGGACTTGGTTGGGTTTTCAGCTCTGTGCATGTAGATAAGCCGAAAATCGCACTGGATGTAGCAGACGTACTGCCTGTCATTTCGGATGCGCTCGCCGATGCGGTCGCCATGGAGAATCTTGTGCATTCGGATCGGCGTGGAGGTACGCAATGATCGTCACCACAACCCCTTCCGTCGAAGGCAAAACCATCCGCCAGTACCACGGCATCGTCACCGGCGAGGCGATCCTTGGCGCCAATATCTTCCGCGATCTTTTCGCGCAGGTCCGCGATATCGTCGGCGGCCGCTCGGCCGCCTATGAGCAGGAGCTGGGCCGGGCGCGGGAAACCGCACTCCGCGAGATGGAGGAGCGGGCGGCGGCCATGGGGGCCAACGCGATCGTGGGCGTCGACCTCGACTATGAGGTGATCAACAACATGCTGATGGTTTCGGCCTCGGGCACGGCGGTCAGTCTGTCATGACCGCCATCGCGTCCCCCGGCCATTGTTCCCCGCTTGGCAACAAATACATGCCCGTGCAGCGATTGGCGGGTGTCCATTCAGGTTTTGCCGTGAAAAGCGCAATATTCCGGCCTGAATTCCGCCCCAAACCCTGCGCATCTTACTTGGCAAATGAAGATGAGCCGGGGCGGCGCCATGTCGATGACCAACACTCAGAAAACGGCGTTTGCAGATCGGCTGCAGCGGATTCAGTCCGGTCAGCAGTTCGAACACACGGATGTGGTCGGGCATTCCACGCAGGTCAAGTTCAACAAGATCCTGAAGTCGCGTCCGAAGCAGAAACCCCGGACCTTTGCCGAGAAGCTGATGGTGATCATCGCCTTCTGTTCGGGCATGCTGGCGGTGCTGGTCGGCCGGGTCGCCTATTTCAATCTCGCCCAGCTCGAAGGGATGCCGAAGGCGTTCTACGATCTGGAACAGCGCGGCATGATCCTGTTTGCCTTCATTCTGGCCGGTATCCTGATGGTGGCTTTCCATCTTGCAACCAAGTCACGGTTTCCGGCCCTGCTGATCGGCTGCGTCGTGATGCATTACGGCGAGGCGGCCGTGGCCTCGAACGCGCCCGAGCTTTGGGCGCAGATCTTTTCGGCGGATTATGCCGCCGCTTTGGCCGAAGAAGGCAAGGACTATCGTCTGACGCCCGCCGGCTGACCCCGACCCAATCCGAAATCCATGCGGCCCGGGCCTTTCGCCCGCTGGCCGCCCTTGCCTTTTGAAGGGACCGAAGATGCTTGAGATCAAGAACCTGCACGTGAAACTTGAGGAAGAGGACAAGCAGATCCTCAAAGGTGTGAACCTGACCGTCGAGGCCGGAAAGGTCCATGCGATCATGGGGCCGAACGGGTCGGGCAAATCGACGCTGTCCTATGTTTTGTCCGGGCGTGACGGCTA
>NZ_JBARVQ010000692.1:0-3472 GCF_049646345.1 Albidovulum sp.
TGGTCGGGGCGAGAAGATTCGAACTTCCGACCTACGGTACCCAAAACCGTCGCGCTACCAGGCTGCGCTACGCCCCGACATGCCGTCTCTAGCCGCTTGTCGCGGGAAGGGAAAGAGGCAAGGTCAGGAACAGGGCCAAAGAGCAGCGTTCTGGTCCAAAGCCGGGTGACGCAACTCTGCGCCTTCGGTCAGACCGAGCCGTTCTGCAAGACCGCCATTGATCTCAAGCACCATCAAAGTCTCTGGCGGGCCGGGAATGGCCGTCAGATCCCCCGGCACAGCATTCGCATGCACGCCGTTTACCCGCCCATCGGCACCGACAAAGATCATATCCAGTGGAATCAGCGTGTTCTTCATCCAGAACGCGACAGTCTGCGGCTGTTCATAAATGAACAGCATCCCTGCGCCAGATGGCAAGGTGGTCCGGTTCATCAGGCCCTGAGCACGCTCTGCACCGTCATCGGCAATCTCGACGGCGAATCGCGCAGATCCGCCATCCCAACGGAGTTCGGCCAGTCCTTCGCTGCATCCGGCGGCCACCGGCCCGGAGAGGAACAGCATCGCAACCGCGGCGGCGAATACGGTTTTCATTTCTTGTCTCTGAGTGCCGCTTCCCACGACACGACCTGGGCGGCCATGCGTCCACGCTTGCCCTCGATCACCCGAAGGCACACCGCCTCGCCGGGCTGAAGGTCAGCAAAGCCCGAACGTCGCAGAACCTCGACATGGATAAACACATCCTCGGGCCGTCCATAGACGTTCCCAAAGCCGAAACCCTTTGTCTTATCAAACCATTTGACCCGTGCGGGTTCCAGCGGCAATGCCGCAATCGTAGCCGCGTCGGTTTCCCCCAGATCCTGTATCGGGGAAATGTCTTCATCATCGGGAGGAAGAATTTCACGCACTTCGACAGCTTGCGCCCCGCGAGAGGTCTGTTGCACCACCACAAGTATCCGCGCGTTGTCAGCAACAGAGCTTTGCCCGAAATTGCGAAGAACGTTCGCATGCAAAAGGATATCGCCGCCGTCATTGTCGACGACGACAAAGCCGAATCCTTTCGCCGGGTCGAACCATTTCACGCGGCCCATAACCTCGTGCTGGTCCTGTTCTTGTTCTGTCATCGCGCGTTTCCTATTTCCGACGCCCCCGACCTGACACGATGGGGACGCCGGTTTCAAGCATGTTGGCGAACTCTAACACCCACTACCCGACAATTCACGTCAAGGATTCAGCCGCGTGATCGCCCATTCATCAGCTATCGTGGCGCGTTGCCAACGGAACCGATCGTGTAGGCGAAAAGCACCATCCGCCCAGAACTCGATTTCAAGCGGTCTCAGCCTGAATCCACCCCAGAATGGCGGCCTTGCGGGCGATACACCCTTGGCTGCCGTCACTCGTGCCACCTCAGCCACCAACGCGGCCCGTGAAGAAAGCGGCTCTGACTGCTGCGACGCCCAGGCGCCGAGCCGGCTTTTCAGAGACCTGGAAGCGAAATACTCGTCCGCTATCGACCCCTCTTCACGACTGGTAATGCCTCTCACACGTATCTGCCTGCGAAGCGACTTCCAATGCATCACAAAAGCCGCTTTTCCGGCATCGGCGATTTCCCGCCCTTTGGCTGATCCATAATTCGTGTAAAAGAGAAAAGCGTCAGCTTCAATCTCTTTTAGTAGGACTATACGCACATTGGGCAACCCATCCGCATCGACCGTGGCCAAGGCGATGGCGTTCGGGTCGTTCGGTTCCACCGGTTCCGCCGCAGCCAGCCAGTCGCGTGCGATCGCGAATGGGTCCGACCCGGAAAATATGCCCGTTCTGTCGCTCATCAGACGTTCTCTCGCATCTGCAATGCCCGGTTGCAAGCCGTAAGGTCAACTCCGACACGGACGCGCCCGCTGCCCTTGAAGCATCACGGAACTTAGCCTAATGCTTCGGCACTCAGTTAGAAAGTGCACGGGGACGGAAATGGCGACCGAATTGATGGCCGGCAAGCGTGGTCTGATCATGGGACTTGCGAATGACAAGTCTATTGCCTGGGGGATCGCCAAGGCCTGCGCCGATCACGGCGCCGAACTGGCCTTTTCTTATCAGGGTGAGGCGTTGAAAAAGCGCGTCGAACCGCTGGCCGCGCAAGTGGGTGCGACCGAAATCGTGGAATGCGACGTCTCTGACCCGGCCTCGCTTGATGCCTTGTTCGCGCATCTGCAGAAGGTTTGGGGCAAGCTCGACTTCGTCGTCCACGCCATCGGCTTATCCGACAAGAACGAGCTGCGCGGCCGCTACGTCGACACAAGTGCCGCAAATTTCCAGATGACGATGGATATCTCGGTCTATTCCTTTACCGCCGTCTGCCAGCGGGCAGCCGCGATGATGCCCGATGGCGGCAGCCTGCTGACGCTGACCTATTACGGCGCAGAGCGGGTCATGCCTCACTACAATGTTATGGGCGTGGCCAAGGCAGCGCTTGAGGCATCGGTGCGCTACATCGCCGAGGATCTGGGCAAGGACGGTATCCGCTGTAACGCGATCTCGGCCGGGCCGATCAAGACGCTGGCCGCCAGCGGCATCGGTGATTTCCGCTATATCCTGAAATGGAACGAACTGAACTCACCCCTGCGGCGCAATGTCAGCCAGGAGGATGTCGGCAAGTCGGCGCTCTATCTCCTCTCCGATCTCGGCTCGGGCGTCACGGGTGAAACCCATCACGTCGATTGCGGCTATCACCTTGTCGGCATGAAGGCGGTCGATGCCCCCGATATCGATGCAGTGACGGGGCGCAAGGAGTAGGGCGATGACCGACCGGCTACCGCATGAAAAAGGCTTTCACGTCTCCTGGGACCAGCTTCATCGCGATGCCCGCGCGCTGGCCTGGCGGCTGGACGGCAAGGGCCCCGAGAATGGTGACTGGCGCGCTGTCGTGGCGATCACCCGCGGCGGCATGGCGCCTGCAATGATCGTCAGCCGCGAGCTCGATATCCGTGTCGTCGATACGATCTCGGTCAAATCCTACAACCATCAGGACCAGACAATGCCGCGCGTGATCAAGGCACCGCAGGCCGATATCATGGGCGATCAGGGCGAAGGCGTGCTGATCGTCGACGACCTTGTCGATACCGGCAAGACGCTGGAACTGGTGCGCAACCTCTTTCCCAAGGCGCATTTCGCCACTGTCTATGCCAAGCCCGAGGGGCGCGAGATGGTCGACAGCTTCATCACCGAGGTCAGCCAGGACACCTGGATCTTTTTCCCGTGGGATATGGCGCTGCAATATGTCCAGCCCTATCGTGGGTCGGACTGACCGGTCATCTGCCGAACGCGGCGGATGCCTCCGGCGGGGATATTTGGCCCAAGTGGAAGCCGGGGAAGGAAACAGATGACACTGCCCCTGAACCCCGACATTGCCGCGACCTTCCTGCCCCCGGTGATGGAGGCGCGACGCTGGCTGGAGGGGGTGAGTTTTCCGCCTGAGCGG
>NZ_JBARVQ010000693.1:0-1528 GCF_049646345.1 Albidovulum sp.
CCCCGAAACAACGGTGATACCGGCGGCACCCAGCCCTTCGGCCAGCTTGCGCGCCATGCGGGTCCCGAGTGATGACGCATTGCGCGCACCGACAAGGGCCACCATCGGGCGGTTCAGCAGGTTAGTATCGCCAATCGCCCAAAGCACGGGCGGCGCATCGGCAAGATCGGCGAGCGCTTCAGGATAGGCAGGCTCGCCCCGGCAGATCAGCCGCGCGCCGGCGGTTTTGCCCGCCTTGTATTCCTTGAAGATGACCGGTTCCGGGCAGGATTCGTAGGATTGCACCCCGGCGGCCTTCGCAACCTCGGGCAGGGCGATCAGTGCCGCTTCCGCCGATCCATATTCTTCCAGAAGGCGCCAGAAGGTGGCGGTGCCAACCCGTCTTGAGCGAATGAGGCGGAGCCACGACAGCCTGTTGTCTTCCGTGGTGGGTGGGGTGAAGGGGGTGGGGTAAGATAACAAACCTTGTTCCCTCGTGCCTCCGCCTCAATCGCAAGGTTGAATTTGCAGCCTTAAGGTTAATGGATGGTTACGATTCGCGGCAAATGAGAATGCCCGCGAAAAAATTTTCGCGGGCAGCTTCAGATACGGATCCGATCAGGCCGGTGTCAGCCGTAAATCGCAGGAACCCCAAGGCGCGCATGGATGTGATTGACCTGCTGACGGTCGATCCGCAATGCCGTTGCCAGTTCGTGCAGATATTCGGCCTCTTTCTGGTTGTCGAGGTCGATGCCCATGATCGACATCGTGTAGACCTGCGCCTCAAGCCCGCGCGGGACTTGTCCGGCAAGACCACGCACATCGACCGGGGCCCTGAGTTCGGCTTCCACGAACCGCCGTTCCTCGGGCGACACATCGCCGAGATTGCCGAGCAGTTTTTCCTGCTCACGCGCATCGACGCGCCCATCGGCTTTGGCCGCCTGGATCATCGCACGCAGCATGAGGCCCGCTGCGGCATCCTGTTCCCGCGACGGCCGCACCTTGGGTTCGCCGCAATTGCCAAGCGAGTCGTTCAGAATATCGCCAAATCCGCCACCGCGTTTCGTAGCCGCCCCGCCAAGGGCGCCGCCGAGCATGCCGCCAAGAAGGTCGCCCAGACCGCCGCCACCCGATCCGCCGCCAAGGCCGCCGATCAGATCGTCGAGCCCGCCACCGCTACGGCCCGGGGCACTGCGTCCGGTTGGCCGGTCGGGCGCGTAATCGCCCAGTTCTTCTAGAAAATCGCCCAATCCGCCGCCAGAGCCGCCCAGCACATTGCCGCCCCCGCGCGAAGACGTATCGCGACGTGAGGCACCACCACCGAGAATGTCGCCCATCATGTCCTCAAGCCCAGAGCCTCGCCCGCCGGAACTGACCCCGCCGCCAAGCGGACCTTCGCCCTTGCGCTGCATCATGCTGCCGACGCCCTTTGCAACGGCAATGCCGATTGCGACCTTTGCCAATGTGCCCATCAAACTCATCTGGTGTCCCCCTTGAATAGCAATCCTGCAACCAGCCTAGGGTAACGCCGAGGTTATGGCAGGGGGAA
>NZ_JBARVQ010000694.1:0-2722 GCF_049646345.1 Albidovulum sp.
GTGCAAAACCCCCGGCCCGCCCTCTCAGGCCGCGCGGCGGCCCGCGCTCACTTTCAACGGAAACACCTTGGCGGGATTGAGCAGCCAGGCCGGATCGAAAACATCCTTCACCCGCATCTGCGCCTCCAGATCGGCCGGATCGTATTGCACGTCCATCAGATCGCGCTTCTCGATCCCCACGCCATGCTCGCCGGTCAGACATCCGCCCACCTCGACACAAAGCTTCAGGATCGCCGCCCCGAACGCCTCGCAGGTTTCCAGATCGCCCGGCGTGTTGGCATCGTAAAGGATCAGGGGATGCATATTGCCGTCGCCTGCATGGAAGACATTGGCGACATCCAGCCCGAATTCGCGGCTCATCTCGCCAATCCGTTTCAGCACATACGGCAGCGAGGATACCGGGATCGTCCCGTCAAGACACATGTAATCGTTGATCTGCCCCATCGCGCCGAAAGCTGATTTACGGCCCAGCCAGATCTTCCTCGCCTCCTCTTCTGACGCGGCCTCGCGGAACTCCTGCGGATCGTGACGCATGGCAATCTCGCGGATCAGACCGAGTTGCTCGTCGATCTCGGCCTCCGCCCCCTCGACCTCGATAATCAGAAGCGCCTCGCAATCGGGATAGCCCGCATGCGCGAAATCCTCGCAGGCGCGGATGCAGGGGCGGTCCATGAACTCGATCGCCACGGGCAGGACGCCCGCCTTGATGATATCGGCGACGCAAGCCCCCGCCACCTCGTTCGAGGTGAAGGCGATCAGCACCGGCCGCGCGCCTTCGGGTTTCGGCAGGATGCGCAACGTGGCCTCGGTCACCACACCAAGCTGCCCTTCAGAGCCACAGACGACACCCAACAGGTCATAACCACCCGCATCCATGAACGCGCCGCCGATCTCCATCACCCTGCCGTCCATCGTCACCATGGTCACGCCCAAGAGGTTGTTCGTCGTCACGCCGTATTTCAGGCAATGCGCGCCCCCCGAATTCATCGCGATATTGCCGGCAATGGCGCAGGCAAGCTGCGATGAGGGGTCGGGCGCGTAGAAGAAACCATCCGCCTCGACCGCGCCGGTCACCGACAGATTAGTCCGCCCTGCTTCCACCCGGATGAAACGGTCGGCATAATCGACCTCCAGCACGTGGTTCATCCGCGCGATGCCCAGGATCACGGCATCCGCCGTGGGCAGCGCTCCGCCAGCAAGCGACGTGCCCGCACCGCGCGGCACCACCGGCACCCCTTTGGCGTGACAGGTCTTCAGCACCGCCACCACCTCCTCGGTCGATCTTGGCAGGACGACCGCCAGCGGTGGGCAGCGATAAGCCGCGAGCGCGTCGCATTCATAGGCCCGCGTCTCGGTCGGATCGTCGATCACCGCATCAAATGGCAAGACCTGCCGCAAACCGGCGACAATTTCCGCACGCCGTGCGATGATGGTCGGGTCGGGGTCAGGGAGGTGCATATTAATCTCCGAATTGGTAATTAATTATAACCAATTTATCGCCCGCGCAACCAAATGATTGCCCATCCGCACATGCCCGGTATATCCGCACGCACCGCACAGCAAAGTGATACCCATATCAGCGCGGTCGTGGCAGTCTGTGCCCATGATCAGACCCGGGATTCTTGTCGCCGCCCTCGCCGCCAGTCCGGCCTTCGCCGATGCGCCCGATGTCGTTGCTGCCGAGGCAGTCCATCAGGGCGCGGGCTGGACCATCTCGGTCACGCTCGCCCATCCCGATACCGGCTGGGATCACTATGCCAGTGGCTGGGAGGTCCTCTCTCCCGACGGAACACGGCTCGGCTACCGCGAGCTGACCCATCCCCATATCGAGGAACAGCCCTTCACCCGCTCGCTTTCGGGCGTGGCGATCCCCGACGGGCTTGCCTATGTGCTGATCCGCCCCCGCTGTACCCTTGACGGCTGGGTCGGCAGTGCCACCCGGCTCGACCTGCCCGGCTGACCCTTCGGCGGGAAGACGCCACTTGACTGACGCTACGTCAATTTTTCTGGACATTCACATGGAGAGAATCGCTCCGGTTGTGTTACAATTCCCTCCGCAGCCACCATTGCACCAAAAAAACGCAACGATCCCGGGAGGATGTCATGAGCCAGGCGAAACGCCACGACGATATTGATGTGTTCGTCGAAGACCTGCTGGCAAGGCCCGATCGCGCAGAAGAGCTGAAGCGCATGCTGCGCGACCGGCTCGGTGCCCCCCTGTCAACGCCTGCGCGGCGCGCGCACCTTAAGGTTGTGGTTGATACAGCCAGCGACCCCGACAGTCTGTGGGATAACGTACCCGTCTGACGACCGGAACATCACGGAACACCACCCCCGGCGGTACCGCCGGGGTTTTTTTGTGCTTCATAGGTCAGCCACCGACCATTGCGGCAAACTGCATTTCGCCGTGATCCGAGAAGTGCACCACCCGCGTTGCACGATCGCGGCGGGCCCAGCCAAGCTCCTCAATCCGGGCCAGAAGCGCCCGGCCAAGACTGCCCGCCAGATGTGCGCGCCGTTCGCTCCAGTCCAGACAATCGCGGCAAAGCGGTGCACGCGCCCGACCCAGTGCATCCACATCTATGCCAAAATCGCGAGCAAAAGCGGCGCCTGCCGCTGTCAGGATCAACGCCTCGCCGTCCCGGCCAAGATAGCCCTGCGCGACGAAGCAGTCGTAAAGCCGGATGCCCATGTCGCCCGCCAGATGGTTATAGCAGACCCG
>NZ_JBARVQ010000695.1:0-6486 GCF_049646345.1 Albidovulum sp.
TCTGGAGACTGACCCGCCCGAGAATTGGCTTGCCAGTGCTGCCCAGCCCGGCTGGCATATCGGCTTTGATCCGATGCACCTGCCGCCGGTCTGGTTTGACCGGTTCGCCGTGGCCCTTGTCGGGAAAGGTGCGGAACTGGCGCCGCTCTCTGATAATCCTGTCGATGCAATCTGGCCGGATCAGCCTGCACGCCCCATGGCCCCCGCCACCCCGTTCCCGCTGCAATTCGCAGGTCAGACAGTGGCCGGGAAATGCGCCGACCTGAAGGGTTACATGGCGCAGCGGCAGGCCGATTTTCTGGTCGAAACCCAGCCCGATAATATCGCCTGGCTTTTGAATGTCCGTGGCGCGGATGTGCTGCACAATCCAACGGTGCAGTCCTTCCTGATGGTCGCGGCTTCGGGGGCGGTGACATGGTTTGTCGAGCCCGGAAAGCTTGACGCCGATGTGATGGATCACCTGCCGGATGATGTCGGGATCGAACGGCCAGAAGGGTTCATCGCGGAACTGGAGCGGCAGATCGGCGCGGGCAAGAGGGTGCTCTTCGACCCGGACTTTTCCCCCGTCGCGGTCCGCTTCGCGGTGGAGCGTGCAGGGGCGGTTCCTGTCGCGGAACCGGGTTGGCTGACCCGGACAAAGGCGCGCAAGAACCCGACCGAACTGGAAGGTCTGCGCGCGGCCCATATTGAGGATGGCGTGGCATGGGTCGAATTCTCGGCCTGGCTGGCCGAGGCGGTGCCGGTGCGGGCGGGCAGGGGCGATCCGGTGACCGAGGCCGAGGCGGCGGCAAGGATCGCCGCGTTCCGTGCCGCGCGGCCGGGCTACTGCGACGAAAGCTTTCACGCGATTTCCGCCTCTGGCGGCAATGCCGCGATGTGCCACTACATACCGGAAGCCGGTCGCGATGCGCCGATCTTGCCCGACCTTCCCTATCTGCTCGACAGCGGTGCGCAGTTCGAGACGGGCACGACGGATGCCACGCGCTGTTTCAATTTCGGCGCAAGGCCGCAGGGTTATGACCGCGCCTATACCGCTGTCTTCAAGGCGTTCCATGCACTGGTTTCCTTGCGCTTCCCGAAGGGCACGCGGGGCCACCATATCGACGCGATCTGCCGCCGGCCGCTCTGGGATGCCGGGCTGGATTATGATCACGGCACCGGGCACGGGATCGGCCACCGCCTGTCGGTGCACGAGCATCCCCTCAGGATCGGGCGGAAGGTCAACGATGTCGACCTGATGGAAGGGGCTGTCATGACGATCGAGCCGGGATGTTATGTCGAAAACCAGTTCGGCATCCGGATCGAGAATACGGTCGAGATCGTGGAAGGGGCTGACGGATTTCTGGCCTTCCGCAGCCTCACGCTGGCACCGATCCAGACCGACATGCTGATCCGCGAAAATCTCAGCCTCGCCGAAGAGGATTGGCTGGCGGACTATCATGCCAAGGTGAAACGGCAACTGGACCCGTTCCTGAGCGACAGGGCGCGGCAATGGCTCCACTCTGACAGCGCGGGCGCAACGGGCAGCGCCGCCGCGTGACTTAACTGCCTCAGGGCGGGTCACGCGGGAAACTGCCGGACCCCAGGTGCAACGTCACGTCATACTGGACGGCAAGGTGGCGAATGCGGATGATCGCGCCAGATTTCTGGGAGGAAACACCACATGAAGAAACTCATGATCGCCGCCATGCTCTCGTGTCTGGCAGGTGCCGCTGCGGCCGATCCGGTCGAGGGCGTCTGGCAGACCGAACCCGATGACGGCGCTTACGCCCATATCACCATCTCGCCCTGTGGCGGGGCGTTCTGTGGCATCATCTCACGCACCTTCAATGGCGAAGGCGAATACAAATCGCCAAACCTTGGCAAGACGCTGGTGATCGACATGGTGCCGAATGGCGAGGCCAGCTATGCGGGCAAGGTCTGGCGGCCGTCGAACGACAAGATCTATACCGGCAAGATCCAGTTGAATGGAGACAACCTGAAGCTGGCAGGCTGCATCGCGGGCGGGCTGCTTTGCTCCAAGCAGAGCTGGCAGCGCGTCAAATAATCGGTTCGCACCACAGAATATTGTACGCCCGCGCTTGAGTGCGGGCGTTTGCATTCCTACCTACACGGTCAGACTGGCGACGCGGGTCGCCCGGTGCGCAAAGGGGGTCGGGATGGCGTTTCGCCCATTGCTCTTCGTGGCACTTCTGGCGGTTGTGCAGGTCTGGTCGGACCCTGTATCAGCCGATCCGATTCTTGGAACATGGCAGGTAGAGCCCGATCAGAAGGGCCAGGTCGGTCAGGTGATCATCCGCCGCTGCGGCGAGGCGTTTTGCGGACGGGTGATGAAGGTTCATGACCGTAAAGGGAAAAGCGTCGTTACCAAGGCGATGGGGCGCGACCTGTTCTGGGGGCTGAGGTCGTTTGGCGGCGGCAATTACGGTGGCGGAAAGGTCTGGGTTCCGCTTTTCGACCGCGAATACAGCGCAAAGGCGCGGCTTTCGGGCAACCAGCTCAGGGTGCTTGGTTGCGTGGGTACGTTATGCGACGGGCAGCTATGGCAACGTTTACAATAGATATTGTGACGGAACAGGCTTCAGTTCGCGGACATTGTGGACCACGGCGTCCGGAAAACCGGGAAGTTTTCGCCCCGGTTTCTTTTGAATAAATGGGGTTAGCAACGCCATCGCCATTCGCTGGTTGCGGTTGTTGTCACCCAAAGACCGACCAGCCGGTGCGGCGGGCCAGCATCTCGACCGCCTCGGTGCCAAGTTTCGAATTGCCTTGCGCGTTCAGGCCCGGCGACCAGACCGCGATGGAGGCGCGGCCGGGCGCGATAACCAGAATGCCGCCGCCCACGCCGGATTTTCCGGGCAGACCAACGCGGTAGGCGAATTCGCCTGACCCGTCATAGTGGCCGCAGGACATCATCAGCGCATTGATCCGCCGCACCCGGTCAGGCGAGACCAGCCGCGGGGCGTCCGGCGCGCCCATCAGGAAGCGCCCCGCGCGGGCGAGCTGATCGCAGCTCATTTCGACCGCGCATTGGTGGAAATAGGCGCCGAGCGCCATTTCGGGCGGATTTTCCAGATTGCCATGGCCGCGCATGAAATGCGCCAGCGCGAAGTTGCGGTGACCGGTTTCGGTTTCCGAACGGGCGACGTCCTCGTTGATATGGATGTTGTCGTCCTCGGCCGCCGCACGGATAAAACGCAGCAGTTCCCCCAGATATTCACGGGGCGCGTGACCGGCCAGCACCGCATCGGTCACGACGATGGCGCCCGCATTGATGAAGGGATTGCGCGGTTTGCCCTTCTCATGCTCCAGCTGGAGGATGGAGTTGAAGGCCAGGCCCGATGGCTCCCGCCCGACCCGCGCCCAAAGACGGTCGCCAAGCCGCCCGAGTGCCAGCGCCAGCGCGAAGACCTTCGAGACGGACTGGATCGAAAAGGGCAGGGCCGCGTCGCCGACCGAAAGCTGGCTGCCATCGGCCAGCGCCACCGACAGGCCGAAATGCGCAGGATCGACGCTCGCCAGTTCGGGAATATAGTCCGCAACCTGCCCGCGATCCGCGCTTTGCCCGACGGTATCGAGAATTTCGCGCAGGATCGCCGGAATATCGGTCATGGTCGCCAACTGAGGAAATTGGCGATCAGGCGCAGGCCGGTCGCCTGGCTTTTTTCCGGGTGGAACTGCATGCCGACCATGTTGTCACGCCCGATGATCGCGGTGATGTCACCACCATAGTCGCAATGGGCGAGGCGATGGGCCGGATCGGCCACGCGGAAATGGTAGGAATGCACGAAATAGGCGTGCTGGCCGGTTTCGATCCCTGAGAGAACCGGATGGGGGTGGTCGACGATCAGATCGTTCCAACCCATATGGGGAACTTTCATCGACGGGTCCGGAGGTGTGATCCGGACCACCTCACCACCGATCCAGCCAAAGCCCGGGGTCTCGCGGTATTCCAACCCGCGCGTGGCCATCATCTGCATGCCGATGCAGATGCCGAGGAAAGGGCGGGCCTTTGCCGTCACCGCCTCTTCGATCGCCTCGAACAATCCGGTGAAGCGGTCAAGGGCGGCCCGGCAGGACGGAAAAGCCCCGTCGCCCGGCAGCACGATCCGGTCGGCGCGTGCCACATCCTCAGGACGGGACGACACAAGGATCGATCCGTCGCCTGCCTCGGCGGCCATGCGCTGAAACGCCTTCTCCGCCGAATGCAGGTTGCCGCTGTCGTAGTCGACAAGGACCGTAAGGCTCACAATGCCCCCTTGGTCGAGGGCAGCACGCCTGCGGCACGCGGATCAGGCTCGACCGCCATGCGAAGCGCCTTGGCGACCGACTTGAACGCCGCTTCGGCGATGTGGTGGCTGTTGATGCCGTGGGTGCGGTCCACGTGCAAAGTGATCCCGCCATGGGTCGACAACGCCTGAAAGAATTCGCGCACCAGTTCGGTGTCGAACGTGCCGATCTTCGCAGTCGGGAAATCGACATTCCAGACCAGATAGGGCCGCCCCGACAGATCAAGCGCGGTCACGACCTGCGCGTCGTCCATCGCCAGCGCGAAATGGCCGTAACGGCGGATGCCGGTCTTGTCACCAAGGGCGTGGGTCAGCGCCTGACCGAGCGCGATGCCGCAATCCTCGACCGTGTGGTGGTCGTCGATATGCAGATCGCCCTTGGCGGTGACCGCGATGTCGATCAGCGAATGGCGCGACAACTGGTCCAGCATGTGGTCAAAGAATCCGACACCGGTTTCATTTGAATAAGTCCCGGTCCCGTCGAGGTTTATCCCGACAGCGATTTCGGTCTCGGCGGTGTTCCGAGTAATCGTGGCCTTGCGCATGGCTGCCTCCGCTGACTGCGAGAGCGCTTATAGGCGGCGCGATACCGGGTGAAAAGGGGGGGCGGCGGTTGCGTGCTGGCAGTGTTTCGCCTGCAGGAAATAAAATGTCTTGATATGAGGTCTAAAACCTACTTTTCTGTCCACGCGTTTCTGTTTGGGGAAAGTGGAAAGGCTGCCTGATGGGGGAAGGTTACTTCCGTCGCCGGAAACGGCGCGACGGGACAGATATGTTTAAATCCCGGAATGTCGGGAAAGGGCTTGCAACTTCGGTTCTGATTTTAACGGCGATTGTCGGCTTTGGTCTGATTGGGATGGCGCAGCCCGCCCGGTCCGGAACCGGGACGGAGACGCATCTGGTGCCGCGTCAGCCGATTGCGGCGCCGACCGGGTTCAATGGCGTCTGTGACCGTTACATATGGGCCTGCGCACGTGGCGGGTATGACACAGAACAGATCGGCGTTTTGCATCTGGCAAAAACCGTCAATGCTTCGGTGAACCGCACGACACGCGCAGTCTCGGATCGGCGGCAATACGGCGATGAAGAGGTCTGGGCGCTTCCGACCAGCTTTGGCGGGGACTGCGAAGACATCGTTTTGCTGAAGAAACGGGAACTGGTCCTGCGCGGTGTGGCGCCTGAGAGTTTGCTGATTGCCACCGTCCTTGACAATCGCCGTGCCGCCCATGCCGTTCTGGTCCTGCGAACCGGTGATGAGGATCTGGTTCTGGACAACCTGAAGAACAGAATCCTGCCGTGGCAGAAAACCGGCTACAGTTTCCTTCGCATGCAAAACCCCGAGGCGCCGCACAAGTGGGACGCGGTCCTGGCGGGTGGTGTTTTCCGCTAAAAGCGATCCGCGGAAAACTGAAGCACTGGCCTTGCACCCAATGCTCGGTTCTTGCGCGCGTTTTGACATCTACTCGTGTGCCGAGTTTATGACGATGGGCTTCATGCAGAACGGCCCGCGCTGATCTCTGCGCGGGCCGTTCGTATTCAGACCAGTTGCCCGGAAGGGCCGGTGATCTCAGAGCGCCTGTTCGCCGCCGCCAGAATCTTGCTCGCCTGGACCGTCCTCACGCTCACCTGGACCGTCCTCACGCTTGCCGGGACCATCCTCGCGCTTGCCGGGACCATCCTCGCGCTTGCCGGGGCCGTCCTCGCGCTTGCCGGGGCCGTCCTCGCGCTTGCCTGGACCGTCCTTCTTGCCGGGACCGGGAGTTTCCTCCTTCTTTTCTTCTTCCTTCGGCTCCTCTTTCTTTTCTTCCTTCTTGGTTTCTTTTTTCTTTTTCTTCTTGTCTTTTACTTTTTTCTTGCCGTCGGTTTCGTTGCTTCCGACATTCTCACGCGACTTGTCATCGCGGCGTTCGGTTCTCTCACCATTGATCGTTGCCGTCGGCTGGCTGGTCAGTGCGGCCATCACGGCCGGGCAGTTGGCAAGTGTATATTCAACAATCTCAGGGAAGTCGTCGCTTCTCTGGATGCGCCGGACTTCGTTCCGATAGAACAATGTCCGATCGCAAAGGTCTTCAAGATATTCCTGCGTTACAGCTGCAGATGCGCCACTGACGGACATCATCGGCACCACCAATGCCGTTGCGGCGAGCATCATCTTGATGCGTAACGTTGCTTTCTTCTCCATGGAACCACCCTCCTC
>NZ_JBARVQ010000696.1:0-3026 GCF_049646345.1 Albidovulum sp.
ATCCCGAACATCGCCTTGATGTGCGCGTCGTGACCGAGATGGCCTGGCATGGCCTCTTCATCCGTCACCTGCTGCGCCGCCCCGAACGGTCGGAACTGGATGACTTCATCCCCGAATTCACTGTCATCAACTGCCCGTCCTTCAAGGCTGATCCCGCCAAACATGGCTGCCGGTCCGAAACCGTGATCGCGATGAACTTCGACAAGAAGCTGATCCTGATCGGCAACACGGCCTATGCGGGCGAGAACAAGAAGTCGGTCTTTGCGCTGCTGAACTATATTCTGCCCGGCAAGGGCATCATGGCGATGCATTGCTCGGCCAACCACGCGATCGGCGATCCGGACGACACCGCCGTCTTCTTCGGCCTTTCGGGCACCGGTAAGACCACGCTGTCGGCCGACCCGTCGCGCACTTTGATCGGCGACGACGAACACGGCTGGTCGGATACCGGCACCTTCAACTTCGAAGGCGGCTGCTATGCCAAGACCATCAACCTTTCGGCCGAGGCGGAGCCCGAGATCTACGCAACGACCTCGCGCTTCGGCACAGTCGTAGAAAACATGGTCTTCGACCCCGAGACGTTCGAACTGGATTTCGAGGACAACTCGATCACCGACAACATGCGTTGCGCCTATCCGCTGGAAGCAATCTCCAACGCCTCGCCAACCTCGCGCGGCGGGCAGCCGAAAAACGTGATCATGCTGACCTGTGACGCTTACGGCGTGCTGCCGCCCATCGCACGGCTGACACCGGCGCAGGCGATGTATCACTTCCTGTCGGGCTTCACGTCGAAAACGCCGGGCACCGAAGTGGGTGTGACCGAGCCGATCCCGACCTTCTCCACCTGCTTCGGCGCGCCCTTCATGCCGCGTCGGCCCGAGGTCTACGGCAAGTTGTTGCAGGAAAAGATCGCAGGTACCGGCGCCACTTGCTGGCTGGTCAATACCGGCTGGACCGGCGGCGCTTACGGCACCGGCAAGCGCATGCCGATCAAGGCGACGCGTGCGCTTCTGACGGCCGCCCTCGACGGGTCGCTGAACAGCGCGCAGTTCCGCAAGGATCCGAACTTCGGCTTTGAGGTGCCGGTCAGCGTTCCGGGCGTGGATGCCCAGCTGCTCGATCCGCGCCAGACCTGGGCGGACGGGGCAGCCTATGACGCCCAGGCCAATAAGCTCGTCGACATGTTCGCCGACAACTTTGCGCAATATGTGCCGTTCATCGACGCGGAAGTGAAGGCGGCGGCGATCGGCTGATACCGGATCAGTGGGGGCGCTGCCCCCACACACCCCGGAGTATTTCCTAACAGAAGAAGATCAAAGCGCCAGCGCCCGCCGGATGAGGTTCAGCCCGGTGATCGCAAGCACGACCAGCGTCCAGTGTCGGAAGCGCCGCGCATCGAGCCGGTCCTGTATGGCAAAGCCCGCATAAAGCCCGGCCATAGCCGGTAACGTGAGTGCGGCCGAGAGCGGCAACGTCGTCCCGCTGGCCACGCCGGAGCCCAGATGCGCCGCCAGCAGCATCGCCGAGCCGATCATGTAAACCACGCCCTGCACCCGCACGTTTTCCTGCTTTTCAACATCGAGCGAAATCAGAAGCGCGATGGTCGGCGGACCCCAGACGCCGGAAATACCGCCAAAAAAGCCCCCGACAAGGCCGGTTGTGACTTCGGCACGTACCCGTTTCGTTGCATGGAAGCGGAACTGCCAGCCTGCAAGCTGGGTCAGCGCGAAGGCAACGATGGGCAAGCCCAATGTCAGCAGCATCACCGTTTGCGGCATCACTGGTACAAGTTGCGCGGCAAAGACGATGGTGATGCAAAGTGTGATCAGCAGCCGTCGATATTCCAACGCGGTCGCCACGGCCGCCCGCCAGCCCTGCCTCAGCGCCTGCGCCAGATTTGTCGCGAGTGTCGGCAGGATCAGAGCGGCGAGCGCCTGCTCGGCGGGCAGGAATGAGGCGAGGCCCGATATCATGATCATCGGCATCGCGAAACCGACCGCCCCCTTGACGATGCTGGCAAAGACGGTGACCCCCACCGCCATAAGGAAAATCGTCAGGTCCAGTCCAAACATCGATATGGTGCCTCCCGCTTCTGCTATATCGGGAAAGTCAGACATCTGCATCGCGTATTCGCCGCGACACTTTCGTACGACGGGCGCCGCATTTGTGAATTAATATTGCGCTGCGACTGCAAAATAGCTAGGACGATGCAACCGCAGAATAGGAGTGGCCCCATGGCGCATGACGGAGCAGATATGCCGAATGTGATCCTTCCCGATCTTCTCGCCCTGACCGAGGCTGCGCTACCGCCGGTCGAAACACTGCTGGATGCGGCGACGAAGGGCCTGCAGGCAACCGTTACCCGCGATGGGAGGGTGTCTGGCGCGGCGCTGGAACAAAACCAGTTCGCGGCCCACGCCCTGTCCTGGCTTGCCACTTACGTCGAATCGCTGCGTCAGATGCGCGGCTGGGCAGGGCGGGTTTCGGACGCTGGCGCATTGGGCGAAATGGAATCGCTGTTGCTCCAGATCGGCTTTGGCGAATACCTCGCCCAGATTGCGGGCGGCATTCCGATGAGCCAGGGCGAGGTTGCGCGGCTTTCCGATCTTGGCCTTGCCTGGGTGCCCGAAGGTGCGGCGGCCGCACTGATCGCGGGCGGCAACACGCCTGCCGCGCGGGCGCGGCTGGTTGCGCTGATGCGCGACAATCACGGACGGGCGACGGTCGGGACCACAGGTCTTGATGAAGACCTTGAGATGATCCGCGACCAGTTCCGCCGCTATGCCGAGGAGCGTGTGGTGCCGAACGCCCATGGCTGGCACCTGAAGGATGAATTGATCCCGATGGAAATCATCGAGGAACTGGCCGAACTTGGCGTGTTCGGACTGACGATCCCGGAAGAGTTCGGCGGGCTTGGCCTGTCGAAAGCATCCATGGTCGTCGTCAGTGAGGAACTCAGCCGCGGCTATATCGGCGTGGGCTCGCTTGGTACCCGGTCCGAGATTGCCGCCGAACTGATCCTCTGC
>NZ_JBARVQ010000697.1:0-3991 GCF_049646345.1 Albidovulum sp.
ATGAAAGGCGGTGAGCGCATCTTCCACCGGATCGAGCATATCGCCCGCCCCAAGCCCCCGGAAACAGGCATTGGCCGCGGCGATCAGATCGGCCGATGTATCGGCCAACGTTCCGTCGAGATCAAAAATCACCGTGCGCATCGCGGTCCTTTCCCTGTAACCTGCCGAAAAGATTTGTGAAGCCACGCCCCTTGCGGCATTTGCGGCCTTCGTTAAAACGTGCCGGACGTTAAGGGAAGTCTCATTCATGGCCACAGCGCTCATCATTCTCGCCGCCGGACAGGGCACACGGATGAATTCCGACCTGCCGAAAGTCCTGCACAAAGTCGCAGGCGCCCCGGTTCTGGCCCATGCGATGCGGGCCGGCGCAACACTGGAACCCGATCGCATGATCGTGGTGACGGGGCATGAGCGCGCTGCCGTAGAGGCCGCCGCCCGCACGGTCGATGAAGAAGTCATCGTTGTTGCGCAAGAAGAACAGCTCGGCACCGGTCACGCCGTCGCGCAGGCCCTGCCCGCGCTTGAGGGGTTTGCGGGCAAGGTGCTGATCCTCTTCGGCGACACCCCCCTGATCCGAACCGAAACGCTTGAGGCGCTGGCCGGAGCGGAGGCCGATATCACCGTCCTTGGCTTCCGCGCTGCCAATCCGCGCCGCTACGGGCGGTTGATCACCTCCGGCGGGGTTCTCGAACGCATCGTCGAGTTCAAGGATGCGAGCGAGGCCGAGCGCGACGTCACGCTCTGCAATGGCGGGCTGATGGCGGTCGATGCCGCTCTGCTGGCGGACCTCGTCCCGACGCTCTCGAACGACAATGCAGCAGGCGAATACTACCTGACCGAGATAGTTGCCATGGCCCGTGCCAAGGGCCGCACGGCCACGGTCGTGACCTGCGATGAGGGCGAAACACTCGGCGTCGACACCCGCGCCCAACTGGCGCAGGCCGAGGCCAGCTTTCAGGCCCGCGCTCGCGCCGAGGCGCAGGAGAACGGCGTGACGATGACCGCGCCCGAAACCGTCTTCTTCGCCTATGACACCGTCATCGGCCGCGATACGGTCATCGCCCCGAATGTGGTTTTCGGCCCCGGCGTCACCGTCGAAAGCGAGGCCGAGATCCGCGCCTTCTGCCATCTTGAGGGCTGCCACATCTCGCGCGGGGCCACGGTCGGCCCCTTCGCCCGACTGCGCCCCGGCGCGGAACTGGCCGAGGATGTCCATGTCGGCAACTTCGTCGAGATCAAGAACGCCATCCTTGATGAAGGCGTGAAGGTCGGCCACCTGACCTATCTTGGCGACGCCCATATCGGCGAACACACCAATATCGGCGCGGGCACGATCACCTGCAATTATGACGGTGTGATGAAGCACCGGACCGAGATCGGCAAACGCGCCTTCATCGGTTCGGACACGATGCTGGTGGCCCCCGTGAAGATCGGCGATGGGGCGCTTACCGCCTCAGGCTCTGTCATCACCCAGGACGTCCCGGCCGAAGCTTTGGCGATTTCCCGCGCCAGACAGGAAACAAAACCGGGCTTAGCGACTAGATTGTTCGAAAATCTGAAACGGATTAAGGCGAAACGCCAGAAAGAGGCGCAATAATGTGCGGTATTGTGGGGGTGCTCGGCAGCCATGAAGTGGCGCCGATCCTTGTCGAGGCGCTGAAACGGCTGGAATATCGCGGCTACGATTCCGCCGGGATCGCGACCGTAAACGGCGGCAGGCTCGACCGGCGGCGGGCGGTCGGCAAGCTCGTCAACCTCTCTGATCTTCTGGTGCACGAACCGCTCGCCGGCAAGGCCGGGATCGGCCATACCCGCTGGGCCACCCATGGTGCTGCAACCGTGGTGAACGCCCATCCGCACCGCTCCGGCCCCGTCGCTGTCGTCCATAACGGCATCATCGAAAACTTCCGTGACCTGCGCGCCGAACTCGCCGCAAAGGGTTTGGCGGCCGAGACGGAGACAGATACCGAAACCGTCGCCCTCCTGACCCGGCACCACATGGATCAGGGCATGTCCCCCCGCGACGCCGCGCGCGAAACCTTGCGCCGCCTTGAAGGCGCCTTCGCCCTCCTCTTCCTCTTCGACGGAGAGGAAGACCTGATGATCGCCGCCCGCAAGGGCTCGCCGCTTGCCATCGGCCATGGCGAGGGTGAGATGTTCGTGGGCTCCGACGCCATCGCGCTCGCGCCGATGACCGACCGCATCACCTATCTGGAGGAAGGCGATTACGCTTTCGTCACCCGCGCGGGCGTCGAGATCTTCGACGCCAGGGATCGCCGCGCTAACCGCGAACTCCAGCAGATCCAGCTAGAGGCAACGCGGATCGAAAAGGCCGGTTACAAGCATTTCATGGCCAAGGAGATCGCCGAACAGCCCGTCGTTCTGGCCGATGCGATCAAGCACTACGCCCAAGGCGGACAGATCAACCTGCCCGAGGGGTTGGAGTTCGCAGGACTCGACCGACTGACACTGGTCGCTTGCGGCACCGCGAACTATGCCTGCCTGACCGCGAAATACTGGTTCGAAGGCCTCGCGGGCCTTCCTTGCGAAGTCGATATCGCCTCGGAATTCCGCTACCGCGAACCGCCGATGCCGAAAAACTCCTATGCGGTCTTCGTCAGCCAGTCGGGCGAGACCGCCGACACTCTCGCCGCGCTTCGCTACGCAGAAGGCAAGGTGGCCAAGATCGTCTCCATCGTGAATGTGCCCACCTCCTCCATCGCGCGGGAAAGCGATATCGCCCTGCCGATCCTGGCAGGCGTCGAGGTCGGCGTCGCCTCCACCAAGGCCTTCACCTGCCAGCTTTCGGTGCTCTTGTTGTTGGCACTCAAGGCAGGGCATGACCGCGGCCATATCGACGACAGCGCACTTGCCGAACACCTGAAGACCTTCGCCACCCTGCCGGGTCTGATGAACCAGACCCTGAGCCGAGAAGCCTCCATCGCGGTGATGGCAGCGGCCGTGGCCGAAGCGCAGGACGTCCTCTTCCTAGGCCGTGGCTCGATGTTCCCACTGGCGCTGGAAGGCGCGCTGAAACTGAAGGAAATCAGCTATATACACGCCGAAGGTTATGCGTCGGGCGAGCTGAAACACGGACCCATCGCGCTGATCGACAAGAACGTCCCCGTCGTCGTCCTCGCCCCACGTGATGTGCTTTTCGACAAGACCGTATCGAATATGCAAGAGGTGATGGCGCGCCACGGCAAGGTGATCCTGATCACCGATCCGAAAGGAGCGGAAGAGGCGGGCCTGGGCACCTGGAAGACCCTGACCCTGCCCGAGATCCCGGCGATCTTTGCCCCGATCCTCTATGCCCTGCCCGCCCAGCTTCTGGCCTACCACGCCGCCGTCGCCAAAGGGACGGATGTCGACCAGCCCAGGAACCTCGCAAAATCGGTGACGGTCGAATGACACTCGACGAGGCCATTGAGGCGCTGAAGGCAGGAATCGAACCCGGCCGATCCGAGGGCATGGCAGCCTACCACAAGCAGACACGTCAGGTTCTGGGCATTCCCAACCCCCACTTAAACGATCTTGCGAAAAGCTGGCGGCAAAGCCTCACCGTTCCTGAACGCACGGCACTCGCCGACGCGCTCTGGAAAACCGACATCTTCGAGGCCCGCATCATCGCCGCCAAAACCCTGACCCAAGCACGGATCAGGGACGACGAAGCGGCCTGGCGCCTCATCGCCTCATGGGTGCCGGATTTCGACAGCTGGGCCATCGCCGACCACGCCTGCGATGCGGGGCAACGCCGCCTCGTCGCCGACCCGTCCCGCATCGACGAGGTCGAAAGCTGGACGCGCTCCGACCACATGTGGACCCGCCGCGCCGCCTTGGTCATCACCCTGCCCTGGACCAAGCAGAACCACCCGAGCGACGAAGATCGCGCCATCCGGACCCGCATCCTCGGCTGGGCCACCGCCTATGCCGACGACCGCGACTGGTTCATCCAGAAGGCCATCGCCTGGTGGCTGCGCGACCTCTCAAA
>NZ_JBARVQ010000698.1:0-1825 GCF_049646345.1 Albidovulum sp.
ATCAATCCGTAATGCACCAGATGGGTGGCAGGTGCGCTGCCCGCGACGACACCAAGCCGTTTGTCGATAAGGGCCGGGTCAGAAAGCGTCGTCACCCCGGCCAGCGGACCGTCGCTTTTCACGATCAGCACATAGGTCGAGGTATAGTAGTGGTTGGTGTTCAGAACCAGCTCATCGCCCTGCGCGTAACCGATCACCACATCGCAATCATTGGCGGCAAGGGTGCGGCGGATGAAGCCGGTGGCCATCGGGAACCAGGTATATTCCAGCGGCAGGTCCAGTTCGTCAGCCAGAAGCTCGGCAATGCGGTTTTCGAACCCGGACCCGTCCTCGGCCGATAACGGCCGGTTGGCGGGATCGGCGCAAACCCGGAACGCGGTCTTTGAGACCAGATCGGATGTGCCCTGAGCCCCGGCCCCACCGGCCAGCGCCAGCAGCGCCGTCAACACCCGCAGCACGTGTCCGCTAGCTGCCAAGACAGGATTCCTCCGCCTCGCGGATCGCATCTGATTTTGCCTCTTTCTTCGGCGGGCGACCGCGCGGGATCGCGTCGGTGCCGCGTGCCTTGAGATAGACGTAGATATCGTCGAGATAGCACATCACATTCACATTGGTGCCAAAGGCCGGCATCACCGAGTTTTCAGACGCGTTCACCTTCTGCCGTCCATTCACCACGACATCGACGAAATCGTAGTAATCCATGTCAATAGCGGACTCCTTCAGCGCGGGCGCGTAGGACGACCCTTCGCCCTCTGGCCCGTGGCAGACATGGCATTCCGAATGATAGCGGCGAAAGCCGGAATAGCTCGGCCAGTCGATCGAGCCGTCCTCGGCGACGTTGTAGGTCGGCACGCCGTCTTCGGTGAAATACTTGCCGTCCTCGGCATAGCTCACCGTGATGTTGTCGGCTTCCTGCGCCGCAAGTGGCGTTGCCAGCAGCGCGGCCGCAAGTCCGGCCCGCGCGATCCGATACGTTTTACCCATAACCTGCCTCATGCCAGTCCATCCCCAAAATGGACCGGCGCGGCCATACCGCGCCGGTCCCAGTCACAACCCGCCGTCAGTTAGGGAGCGCAAAGACGGTGAGTGCGCCGCCAAGGGCGGTATAGTCGCTGAGCGCGGCATAACCGCCGACAGCACCAAGACCGTCCGTCGGATTGGTCAGACCTGCCGCAAGGCCGATCCCGGCCCAACCGCCGACACCCGACAGAATGGCGACATATTGCTTGCCGCCCTGACTGTAGGTCATCACGTTGCCGATGATGCCCGACGGGGTCTTGAACTTGTAAAGCTCCTCGCCGGTATTGGCGTCCACGGCCTTCAGATAACCCTCAAGCGTGCCGTAGAAGACGATGTCGCCTGCCGTTGCCAAAGCACCGGACCAGACCGAGAACTGTTCAGGCAGCGACCACTTGATCGACCCTGTCTTGTTGTCCCAGGCGATGAAGTTGCCCATGCCGCCATGGCTGTCAGGCGCGGGGAACATCGACAGGGTTGCGCCGACATAGGGCTGACCGGCGGTGTAGGAGACCCGGAACGGCTCATAGTCCATGCAGACATGGTTCGTCGGCACATAGAACAGTTCCGTCTTCGGGCTGTAGGCTGCGGGCTGCTGGTCCTTCGACCCCAATGCCGCCGGGCAGATCCCGGTGGAGTTCACGTCCTCGCCGTTCTGCTCGGTCGAATACTGGGCCACGACCGCCGGACGCCCATAGGTTTCCGAATTCGGGTCCATGTCGACGCCGGTGGTCCAGTTGACCGCCGGATCGAACTTTTCGGCCACCAGCAATTCACCGGTTTCGCGATCAAGCGTATAGCCCAGCCC
>NZ_JBARVQ010000699.1:0-17958 GCF_049646345.1 Albidovulum sp.
GTGCAGGAGCGCCCGCCCATGGGGCGGTCGGGCGCTGCCCGGCGGCGCGCAAGCGCGCCTTGATTCCGGGCCTTGGTGCACCTGTTACGCCCGGGCCCCGAAAAGCAGGCCAATCCAAATACCGAAGACACCCTATCTTCCACCACGCGTTCCCGATGCGATTCCGGCCCGCGCGGATGCGATCAGGGCCTGTCCGGATCTTGCCAGCATCTCTGACAGAACCGCGAACCAGCCCTCTCCATCGCTTGTGGAGCGTCGGACAAGTGCGATACGGCGGAACGGTTCCGGCGCGGCGAAGCGGCGCAGGGTCATCTGGCGCACGGCGGCGGCCTCGGTTCCGGCGGCAAGTTCGGGCAGGAAGGTCAGACCGATCCCCTGCCCCACGAGGCCGCAAAGCGTCGACAACGATGCCGCCCCGAGGTCGAGCCGCAACCGGCGCCGGTCCAGCCCGCAAACCTCCAGCGCCTGATCGGCCAGGCAGTGCCCCTCATCCAGCAACAACAACTGATCGGGGTCGAGCGTCGCGGGCCGCAATGCCTCCATCCCCTCGGCGGCTGCGGCGATACGTTCGGCACTCCCGGCCAGCAGGAACCTGTCCTCGAACAAGGCGGCGGCGGTCAGATCGGGGCCGGGTGGGGGTTCGGCGATGACGATGGCATCAAGCCGCCCCGACTGAAGGTCGGCCATCAGGTCCTCTGTCCTGGCCTCACGGATGCGCAGGTCGCGGGTCCGGTCATCGGCGCGCAACGCTGGCAGCGCATGGGGCAGAAGATAGGGCGCCACAGTGGGAATCACCCCAAGATTGAGCCGCCCCGTCAGGGTCTTGCGCCGGGCCGCCGCTTCCAGTTCGCCGATCTCGGCCAGAATCCGCCGGGCGCGCCCTTCCAGTTCGCGCCCCGCCCGCGTCAGGTGCAGTCCGCGCGGCAGGCGTTCGACCAGAGTGACGTTCAGGATCGTCTCCAGCTCCTTTATCTGCATGGACAAGGCAGGTTGCGAGATATGGACACTATGGGCCGCACCGCCAAAGCTGCGCGCCTCGGCCAGCGCGAGGAAATAGGACAATTGCCGGAGCGTTACTGACATAAGCTTAACTTATCACCTAAAGAAGAATTTCCAATTTTTAATTATTCCAATCCACCCGCATAGTCACGCCCGCAGATCATCGCTGCTGGTGGCATGGAGGCCCCGTGCCGCCCCCGCGCGATGACGGGATATAAAGAAAACCGGAGGATAAAATGGACGGCAACAGCGGATGCCCGATGTCGGGCAAGCAACATGTATCGAACAGGGATTGGTGGCCGAACCAGCTTAACCTTCGGATTCTTCACCAGAATTCGGCCCTGTCCAACCCGATGGGCACGAACTTCGACTATGCCGAGGCATTCAAGAAGCTCGACCTTGGTGCAGTGAAGAAAGACATCTATGCGCTGATGACCGACAGCCAGGACTGGTGGCCTGCGGATTACGGCCATTACGGTCCCCTTTTCATCCGTATGGCCTGGCACGCGGCGGGCACCTACCGCACCGCCGACGGGCGTGGTGGCGCCTCGACCGGCAACCAGCGCTTCGCGCCGCTGAACTCCTGGCCAGACAACGGTAACCTCGACAAGGCGCGGCGCCTGCTGTGGCCGGTCAAACAAAAGTACGGCAAGGCGATCTCTTGGGCTGATCTCTACATTCTTGCGGGCAATTGCGCGCTCGAATCGATGGGTTTCCAGACCTTCGGCTTCGGCGGCGGACGCGCGGACATCTGGGAACCCGAAGAGGATATCTATTGGGGATCCGAGACGGAATGGCTGGCCACCAGCGACAAGCAGAACAGCCGCTATTCGGGCGAGCGCGATCTGGAAAACCCGCTGGCCGCCGTGCAGATGGGCCTGATCTACGTCAATCCCGAAGGGCCGGACGGCAATCCCGACCCGGTCGCCTCGGGCCGCGACGTGCGCGAAACCTTCGGCCGTATGGCGATGAACGACGAAGAAACCGTTGCCCTCGTCGCGGGCGGCCACACCTTCGGCAAGGCGCATGGCAACGGCCCCGCTTCGGCCGTGGGCGCCGAGCCGGAAGCCGGCGCAATCGAGGCGCAGGGCTTTGGCTGGCTGTCGTCGCATGGCAGCGGCAAGGGCTATGACACGATCACCAGCGGCATTGAGGGCGCGTGGAAACCCAACCCGACCAAGTGGGATATGGGCTATTTCGATGTGCTCTTCGGCTATGAATGGGAACTGGTGAAAAGCCCGGCCGGTGCGAACCAGTGGCGCGCCAAGGATGTCCGCGACGAACACATGGTCGTCGACGCCCATGATCCGTCAAAGAAACATGCGCCGATGATGACGACGGCGGACATGTCACTGCGCTTCGATGCAATCTATGAGCCGATCTCGCGCCGCTTCCACGCCAACCCGGACGAATTCGCCGATGCCTTCGCCCGCGCATGGTTCAAGCTGACCCACCGCGATATGGGCCCGAAGGCCTGCTATCTGGGTGCCGAGGTTCCGGCCGAGGATCTGATCTGGCAGGATCCGGTTCCGGCGGTCGATCACAAGCTGATCGATGCCGCCGACATCGCCGATCTGAAGGCAAAGGTGCTGGCCTCCGGCCTTTCGGTCTCTGATCTCGTCTCGACCGCATGGGCCTCTGCCTCCTCCTTCCGGGGGTCGGACCGGCGCGGCGGCGCCAATGGCGCACGCATCCGGCTGGCACCGCAAAAGGATTGGGCGGTCAATGAGCCTGCACGTCTGACCAAGGTTCTGGCGGCACTGGAAGGCATCCAGACAGCGTTCAATGCGGCCCAGTCGGGCGGCAAGAAGGTCTCGCTCGCCGACCTGATCGTGCTGGCGGGTTCTGCTGCGGTCGAAAAGGCCGCAGGGAACGGTGCCGAAGTGCCGTTCGCGCCCGGCCGCACGGATGCGACGCAAGGCCAGACCGACGCCGACTCCTTCGCGCCGCTTGAACCTGTGGCCGACGGCTTCCGCAACTTCCTGACCGGCCGCTACACCGTGTCCGCCGAGGAATTCCTGATCGACAAGGCGCAGCTTCTGACTCTGACGGCACCTGAAATGACGGTTCTGGTGGGGGGGCTGCGGGTTCTCGGGGCCAATCACGGCCAGTCCAAGCACGGCGTTCTGACCGACCGGCCGGGAAGCCTGACGAACGACTTCTTCGTCAACCTTCTGGACATGGCGACCGAGTGGAAGCCTGTCGCGGGCAGCGAGGGGCTTTATGAAGCTCACGACCGCAAGTCGGGCAAGGTGAAGTGGACCGGCACCCGCGCCGATCTGGTCTTCGGGTCCAATTCCCAGCTACGGGCCGTGGCCGAGGTCTATGGCTGCGCCGATGCGGCAGAGACCTTCGTCAAGGACTTCGTCGCGGCCTGGACCAAGGTGATGCAACTCGACCGGTTCGATCTGGCCTGATCACTGGACTATGTAACACCCGAAAGGGGCGCCCCCGTGGCGCCCCTTTTCTTTTGGACCGTCAGCCGATCAACGGCGTCTGGCCACCATAACTTTCGTCATAGTGACGCTTCAGCCTTTGCAACGCGATCCGAAGAACGATCTTGCCCGATCGGGCGGACCAGCCCATGCGCTTTTCTGCCGCTTCCAGCCCTTCCAGAAAGCAGCAGCAGCGCAGGACCATGTCCCCCAGTCCCGGACCCAGATCGCGCAAGGCAGCCGCCACCCGGTCGCGCGCCCGGCCCGACCCGCCGCCGATGCCGCCATCACCGCCGAACCCACCCCGGTCGCCCACCGTCAGGAACCGGTCCCAGTTCTGCGCCACACGTGGCCCCATCTGGGCCAGTTCGAAATCCTCGCGCAGCCGTTCACCAGCGGCGACAAGGTCAGGGTTGAGGAAGGGGGAGCCATCCTTTTCCTTGCGCCGCGCCAGCACGGCAAGCGGGCTTTCGGCAAGATTGTAGCGGATACGACGCTGGGTGCGGTCGTCCCCTTCGGTCACGGTGCGTTCCCCCCAGTCACGGTGCTGATCGCCGAACGGGCTCTGCGCCTCGGCGAAACCGGTCGGCCGGGATGCCTGTTCTTCGGTCAGAAGGCGTTTCAGCGCGGCGCGACCGGCATTGGTGATTTCATAGGTCGCGACCCGGCCGGTCTTTTGAACCGCGATCCAGTCCTTCAGGGCAAAAGCCTGCGCGATGGAGCGGTCAACGACCGCCGTTCTGACCGTGCCCTTCAGAACAACAGCTTTTTCCATCTCGGCGGCGACCACCAGCACCGCGCCGATTTCGCATAGCCGCCGCAATATCCGGCGGGCCTCACGCTCCAATGTCGCTTCGTCGGTTATCTGGATATGGCGTGAACGGATCGGTGCACTCATCGGGCAAGTTCCTTCCTGTTTTGAGGTTTCTGCAGTTGCGTCCTGTGCCCGGTCCGCATCGGCGGAACGCGTGAAAAACTGCCCCAGCCGGTTCAGTGCTTCATCGATCAGGGGGTCATCACGGCGATTTTCGAACGCCCGGACTTTCCGCAACACGGTCGAAGCGTGGTATCCCTCTGATCGGGCCAGCGCCCGGAGTGATGTTCCTTCTTCGATATGGCGCAGATAGAGGCGCGCGTTTTCCGGCAGCCAGGCGGGCAAAGCCGCTGGCAGTTGGATCATTAACGTCATGTTTTTCCCCGAACTTCTTCCAGCGGTTTACGCCGCCTTAACCACAACACCAACAACCGTCGGTTGCATGTGTTACCTGATCGTTAAGGCCGAGCACGTTCTCGAGAATTGTTGATAAATTATAAATTTCCTTGAAAGCGGCGGACGCTGCCCGGCAACAATCCGCAACATCTGGCCATCCTGTTTCATTCTTGCGGTGAAATGATCCGGGAGAATGATGATGTCCGATATCCTGTCGATGGTCCGCGACCTGCGCCGCCCACGCCTCTTGATCCGCGCCGCACGCGCGGGGGTTGCGGATTACAGGCGCAACCGGGATTTTGGCCGGGTGATGCGCATGGCCAATGCGCCCGCCCCTGATCGGGCGCTCGCCATGCTTTTGGAGGAAGAACACAGGATGGAAACAACCCGCCAGTCGGGCGATGCCAGCTACAGCTTCATCCGCCATATCGAATTGCTGATCGCGATGATGGCCGAAGCCCGGCTGTTGCCGCGCCCCGCCGAACATTAAAGCAAAAGGGCCGCCCGATTCCCCGGGCGGCCCTTTCGGTTTGACTGAGGCGTCAGATCACATGAATGCGTCCGGCATGGAGGCCTTCTTCTTGGCCACATACTCGTTCAGCGCCTCTTCCACCGCCGGGTCCATCGCAGGCTTCTGGTAGTCGTTCAGAAGCTTGGCAACGCGTGCCTTGGCCAGTGCAACGGTGTCGCGGGCGCCTTCCTCTTCCCAGGTCTCATAGGGTTTGTAGTCCAGCATCTCGGTCCGCCAGAAGGCCTGCTTGAAATTGGCCTGTGTATGGGCGCAGCCGAGGTAGTGGCCACCGGGACCCACTTCGCGGATCGCATCCATCGCCTGACCGGTTTCCGACATGTCGATGCCCTTGGCGACATGGTGCAACACGCCCAGCTGGTCGGCATCCATCACGAACTTCTCGAAGGACGACACAAGGCCACCTTCCAGCCAGCCGCAGGCATGAAGCATGAAGTTCACACCCGCCAGAAGCCCCATATTGAGCGAGTTCGACGTCTCGTACGCCGCCTGCGCGTCCGGCAGTTTTGAGCCGCAGAACGATCCGGCCGAACGGTAGGGCAGCCCCATGCGGCGGGCAAGCTGGCCCGCGCCATAGGTGATGTGCGACGCTTCCGGCGTGCCGAAGGTCGGCGCGCCCGAATTCATGTCGATCGAGGTCACGAAGGCACCGAAGATCACCGGCGCGCCCTGACGGATCAGCTGGCTGTAGGCGACACCCGCCAGAACCTCGGCAATGACCGGTGTCAGCGTGCCCGCAACCGTCACCGGCGCCATCGCGCCGCCGACGATGAAGGGCGAGATGATGCAGGCCTGATTGGCCTTCGCATAGACCTCAAGCGCCCCCATCATGATCCCGTCGAAAGTCATCGGCGAGTTGATGTTGATGAGCGAGGTCATCACCGTGTTCTGGTCGACGAAGTCGGAGCCAAAGAGGATCTTCGACATCTCGACCGAATCCTCGGCCCGGACCGGCTCGGTCACCGAACCCATATAGGGCTTGTCCGACAGGGTCATATGCGCGAGCAGCATGTCGAGGTGACGCTTGTTCACCGGAATATCGGTCGGTTCGCAAACCGTACCGCCCGAATGATGCAGCCATTTCGACATATAGCCGAGCTTCACGAATTTCTGGAAGTCATCCAGCGTCGCATAACGGCGGCCGCCATCGGCGTCGCGCACGAAAGGCGGGCCATAGACCGGCGCGAGGACAAGGCCGCGGCCACCAACGGTCACGTTGCGCTCGGCGTTGCGGGCATGCTGGACATAGGAGGACGGCGCGGTCTTGCATAGCTGACGGGCAAGGCCCTTCGGGATGCGCACACGCTCGCCCTGCACATCGGCGCCTGCATCCTTCCAGCGCTTCAGCGCCTCGGGATTTTCGACGAAGTTGACGCCAATCTCTTCCAGGATCGTCTCGGCATTGGCCTCAATGATCTCCAGCGCCTCGTCGTTGAGGATTTCGAGGTTGGGAATGTTTCGCTCGATGAACTTGGCGCATTCGATACGCACTGCGGTGCGTTCCGCCCGCCGCGCGGCACCGCCGCCACCCCGTGCCCGCCGGCCTTCCGCAACTTCGCTCATTTCCCCGAGTCTCCTGACAATGTCGCTTTCGGCCACCTTGTACTCTGATTGCCCCGTTCCCGATTGCGGGATGCGGCGCTTCGCGGGCGAAAACGACATTTGACGGTGACGTCACCACCGAAACGGGCAGGCCTGCCCCCGGCGATCAGGCCGCGCGGGCCAGTCTATCCGGGACGAAGGGTTCGACCACTACGCCCTTCCCATTGAAGGTGCAGAAGCTGCCCGGCGGCACCTCATCCCAGCATTCGCCAGTCTCCAGTGGTTCAGAGACAACAGCCCGGCCACCGTGGCTTTCCGACCAGCGGTGATAGAGCGTCGGCGCCTTGTCGTCGGTCGCATAACGCGCGGCATAAAGCTGGACACCGTCGGAAAACGCCACCGTCATCCGCACATGCGGGCCCGTCCCTTTTTCCCGCGACAGGGCGTCCAGCCGGGCCGTCGCGCGTTCCAGCGCGCCCTTCGGGTCGTCGGCCAATCCGTCACCAAGCGCGATCAGGAACAAGGCCTCGCTATCCGTCGCGCCCTTGCGGTGGGCATAGAGGTGGTCGGGGATCAGCATCTCGGCATCGCGGCGGAACTGGTCATAGCCGCCGATCTGACCGTTATGCATGAAAGACCAGGTGCCGACGGCGAAAGGATGGCAGTTGTTGCGGCTGGTCGCCGTCCCGGTCGAGGCGCGGATATGGGCCAGAAAGAGATGCGATTTCACCTGAGCGGTCAGCGAGCGCAGGTTCGGGTCCGACCAGGCTGGCAGGATATCGCGAAACAGCCCCGGTTCGGGACGTTCGCCATACCAGGCCAGCCCGAACCCATCGGCATTGATCGCCGATTTGCACTCCGTCGCCCCCTGACTTTGGTGGATCAGCGAATGACCCGGACGGCTGACGATGTCTTCAAGAAAAATCGGAGTGCCGGTATAGGCCGCCCATCTGCACATTCACTTGCCTCGGTTATGGGTCCGCGTATAAAGCCGCGCGACAGTGCGGCTGGCGGTTTTTTCGAACATGAACGGCAACAGCGCATGGACCAAAGCCGCGAAAGCCGCGCCAAAGAGCGCGAGCGAGAAGCGCGACGCAAAGGCCGCATGTTCCAGATAGGATTCGTCAACACTGGCCGGGTGGTCGGTGAAAAGCTTCGCGATCATGGTTGCCTCCTCATGCAGGTGGCGTAACGGTATCGCAGCGGCTGCGGGATCAGGTCGCAATTTTATGGGACTCTGCACTTGCTTCGTTGATTTTTTCCTAAGATACATAGGATTATGGAGATAATCGACACATTTGATGGCAAAATCCTGAAACTACTTCAACGCGATGCGTCCATGCCACTGGAGGAGATTGGCGCAGCGGTCGGCCTGTCGCGCAACGCCGTCTGGCGGCGGGTCAAGGCGCTGGAGGCTTCGGGGGTTATTCGTGGGCGCGTGGCGCTTCTGGACCCCGACAAGCTCGACCTCGGGCTGACAGTCTTCATGCTGATCCGCACCGACAGGCATGCGGCGGACTGGCTCGACCGGTTCGCGAAGGCCACGCGCGACATGCCCGCGATCCTCGGCGCTTACCGGATGTCGGGCGACCTCGACTATCTGATCCGCGCCCGCGTCGCGGATGTGAAGGCCTATGACCGCCTTTACCAGGATCTGACGCGGCGGATCGAACTGGCGGATGTCTCGGCCAGTTTCGTGATGGAAGAGATCAAGGAGACGACGGAGCTGCCGCTGTGACCCTGACCGCATCGCCGAGTGCGATCCGCCCCGGGCGGATCACCTCGGCATACCAGCCGCCATGGCCACGCATCGCGTTGTATCCGCCTGTCCCCAGCGCCTTTTCCATCCGCGAACAGGGCGGGCACGGGCCGGTAATGGCAATCTCTGCCCCGCCCACACTCAGCCGCGCATGACGCAAGGCGGTCAGATTGATCCCCCCGATCACCAGATTGCGCCGCAAGAGGTCCGGTGCCACATCGTCACGGCGGCAAAGGGTTGCGATCACCGGCAAATGTTCGGCCTGTACAAGGGTGATCGCCCGCCGCCCCGCGCTGGCATGATCCCCCTCCAGCCCTGCTTCGGTCGCGACCGCTTCGGTCAGGACAACCGGTTCGGCCAACCGTTCCGGGCGAAGCCCGATCCACGTCACCCACCCTGCCCCCGCATGCGTCGCCAGAAGCCGGGCAAGCCCCGTCATCAGGCTTCCTCGACCACCATCAGGTCGCGTTCGCTGGCACCCTTCGCATGGGCCAAAGCCGCCTGATATTCCGCACTGTGGTAACATTCGACCGCCGCCTCCAGCGACGGAAAACGCGCCACCACGTTGCGGGGCCGGTCATTTCCTTCAAGCTGCACATGACGCCCGCCACGTGCCAGGAACACGCCGCCATGCTTGGCAATCGCCGGACCTGCCGCCGTGGCGTATTTGCCGTAAGCCTCGGCGTCCGTTACCGTCACATGGGCAATCCACAAGGCTGTCTTGGTCTCGCTCATTTGATCCCTCCGATCACTGCTTCTGCGGCCTTGACGGCATCCTCGGCTTTCGACGCATCCGCGCCCCCGGCCTGCGCCATATCCGGCCGTCCACCGCCGCCCTTGCCACCAAGCGCCTCGGCCGCCGCCTTGACGATATCGACGGCCGAAAGCCGCCCGGTCAGGTCGGCAGTAACACCCGCTGCCACGGCCGCCTTGCCGCCGGTATCGGCAACGACCAGAACTGCGCCCGATCCCACGCGCGCTTTCAACTCATCGACCAGCGCAGGCAGATCCTTGCCCGAGACACCCGAGACGACCTGCGGCAGGAACTTGATGCCATTCACCTCACGATCCGGCGCAGCCGCTGCGGCCCCGCCTCCCATCGCCAGTTCGCGCCGCAACTGCGCGACCTCATTGGCCAGCGCCTTGCGTTCGTCCATCAACGCCTTCACCCGCGCCGGAACTTCGAACACTGGTGCCTTGAGGCTCGCCGCAGCTTCGGCCAACCGCTGGTCCTGCGCGCGAAGATGGTCCATCGCCGCCTGACCGGTCAGGGCCTCAATCCGGCGCACACCTGCCGAAGAGGCGGAATCGCCGAGCAGAACAAACGTCCCGATATCGCCGGTGCGCTTCACATGCGTGCCGCCGCAAAGCTCTAGAGAATAGGTCGCGCCATCCGCGCCCTTGCCCGATCCGGGCTCGCGCCCCATGGACACAACCCGCACCTCATCACCGTATTTCTCACCAAACAGCGCCTGCGCGCCAAGCGCACGGGCATCGTCGGGCGTCATGATCCGGGTTTCGACGGGCGTATTCTGACGGATAAAGCCATTCACTTCGGCCTCAACCCCGGTCAGTTCCGCACCATCCAACGCCTTGGAATGGCTGAAATCAAAGCGCAGCCGATCCTCGGCATTGAGCGATCCGCGCTGTGCGACATGTTCGCCAAGCGCTTTGCGGAGCGCTTCATGCAGAAGGTGCGTCGCCGAATGGTTGGCGCGGATTGCGCTGCGACGGGCATGGGCCACTTCCAGCTTCGCCGGTTGGCCGCGCGCGATCTCGCCCTCGGTCACCTCGGCGATGTGAATGAAGACACCCGCCGATTTTCTGGTATCACTCACCGTCGCCATACCGGTATCGGTGCGGATCAGGCCGCTATCCCCGACCTGACCGCCGCTTTCGGCGTAAAACGGCGTCTGGTTGACGACAATCTGCACCTTCGCACCTGTGGCGGCCGATCCGGTTTCCTTGCCATCAGCAACCAGCGCGAGGATCTGCCCCTCGGCGGTCTCGGTATCGTAGCCAAGGAATTCCGTGACCCCGTGCTTTTCGGCAAGATCGTACCAGATCGTTGCGTCCTGGGTTTCGCCCGACCCGGCCCAGGCGGCGCGCGCCTTGGCCTTCTGTTCCTGCATCGCGTGATCAAAGCCCGCGACATCGACGCTGCGACCCTTTTCGCGCAATGCGTCCTGCGTCAGGTCAAGAGGGAAACCATAGGTATCATAGAGCTTGAATGCTGCCGCACCCGGCAGTGGCTGGCCCTCACCAAGTCGGCCGAGTTCATCGTCGAGAAGCCGCAGACCCCGGTCCAGCGTCTGCTTGAACCGCGTTTCTTCCAGCTTCAGCGTTTCCTCGATCAGCGCCTGCGCGCGGGTCAGTTCCGGATAGGCCGCCCCCATCTGGCGTACCAGCGCTGGAACGAGGCGATGCATCAGCGGGTCCTGAGCGCCCAGAAGATGCGCGTGCCGCATCGCCCGCCGCATGATACGTCGCAGAACATAACCGCGCCCCTCATTCGACGGCATCACACCGTCGGAAATCAGGAACGAGGTCGAGCGCAGATGGTCGGCGATGACCCGGTGATGGACCTTGCCCGGCCCGTCGGGATCCGACGACGTTCCATGGGCCGAAGCCTCGATAAGGCTCCGCATCAGGTCGGTGTCGTAATTGTCATGCTTGCCCTGCAAGAGCGCACCGATCCGTTCCAGCCCCATGCCGGTATCGATCGACTGCATGTCGAGCGCGCGCATCGAGCCGTCCTCAAACTGCTCGTTCTGCATGAAGACGAGGTTCCAGATCTCGATGAAGCGGTCGCCATCCTCATCGGCCGAGCCCGGAGGGCCGCCCCAGATATGGTCGCCGTGATCGTAGAAGATCTCGGTACAAGGGCCGCAGGGGCCGGTCGGACCCATGCGCCAGAAATTGTCGTCGGTCGGGATGCGGATGATGCGGTCGTCCGACAGCCCCGCGACCTTCTTCCAGATGCCCGCCGCCTCATCATCGGTGTGATAGACCGTGACCAGAAGCTTGTCCTTGTTCAGCCCGAAATCCCTGGTCAGAAGTTCCCAGGCATAGGGGATCGCCTCGGACTTGAAATAATCACCGAAACTGAAATTTCCCAGCATTTCAAAGAAGGTATGGTGACGCGCCGTGTAGCCGACATTGTCGAGGTCATTGTGCTTGCCGCCCGCGCGTACACATTTCTGGCTGGTCGAGGCACGCACATAGTCCCGCGTTTCAACCCCGGTAAAGAGGTTCTTGAACTGCACCATGCCCGAATTGGTAAACATCAATGTCGGGTCGTTGCGCGGCACCAGCGGAGAACTGTCGACGATCTGGTGATCATTGCGTCGGAAAAAGTCGAGGAAGGTCGAGCGGACATCGTTCAGGCTGGGCATCGGGGCAGGCCTCTTTCGGCGGAAGGGATCAGCCTTGGCGTGTTAGCCCTTGTCTGCCCCCATGTCCATATTCCTGCGCTGCAGCATGGACGTTGCGGGGCGCGCAATAGCAAAAGGCGGGAACCTTTCGGTCCCCGCCTTGAATTTCTTTCGATCCGGAACCCGGTCCGCGGGTCAGGCTTCCATCACATCGTCGTTGGGGCCGTCCTCATCCGACGATCCGAACTCCAACCCATGGCTTGCGCGGATCTTGTCCTCAATCTGCCACGCCATATCGGGATTGTCCTTCAGGAACTGCTTGGCATTCTCGCGGCCCTGGCCGATGCGTTCATCACCGTAGGAATACCAGGCGCCGGATTTCTCTACGACACCGGCCTTGACGCCAAGGTCGATCAGTTCCCCGGTCTTGGAGATGCCTTCGCCATACATGATGTCGAATTCGACCTGCTTGAAGGGCGGCGCCACCTTGTTCTTCACAACCTTTACGCGGGTGGTGTTGCCCACGACCTCATCCCGGTCCTTGATCGCACCGATGCGGCGGATATCGAGGCGGACAGAGGCGTAGAATTTCAGCGCATTGCCGCCTGTCGTGGTTTCAGGCGATCCGAACATCACACCGATCTTCATGCGGATCTGGTTGATGAAGATCACCATGCAGTTCGACCGGCTGATCGACGAGGTCAGCTTGCGCATGGCCTGGCTCATCAGCCTTGCATGAACGCCGACGCTTGAATCGCCCATATCGCCTTCAAGTTCGGATTTCGGCGTGAGGGCCGCGACGCTGTCCACGACGACCATGCTGACCGCACCGGACCGCACCAGCGTATCGACAATCTCCAGCGCCTGCTCACCGGTATCGGGCTGCGAGATCAGGAGTTCATCGAGATTTACACCCAGTTTCTTGGCATATTGCGGATCGAGCGCGTGTTCGGCGTCGACAAAGGCGCAAACCCCGCCCTTTTTCTGCTCTTCAGCCACCGCATGCAGGGTCAGCGTGGTCTTGCCGGAACTTTCCGGACCATAAATTTCGATCACCCGGCCCTTCGGCAAACCGCCGATGCCCAGAGCGATATCGAGGCCCAGCGATCCGGTCGAGGTCGCCTCGATCTCCATCACCGGGTTGTCGGCGCCGAGCTTCATGATCGAGCCCTTGCCGAACTGCCGCTCGATCTGTGCCAATGCGCTGTCCAACGCCTTTTGCTTGTCCGCGCTGCGCTTGTCGTTCATGCTCAGAAGATCCGCTGTCGCCATGTTTCGCTTCCTTATTTCACACCCCACGGGGCGCGGCAATCATTGCTCGTGTTCGCCTCTTGTTCTCTTCCTTATGAGATCAAAAAGTGAACAGATCAACCCAATTTTCCTAAAATCGACTTTTTCTCCTTCGGGTAAAACTTTAGTTAACGGATGCGCGAAATCTTTAGCTGTAGCTTGGAAAGGGTTCTCGATGCTGGTGTTCTGGAAGCAAAGACTGGTCTATCTGGCGACGCCCAAGACCGGCTCGACTGCCATTGAGGCCGCGCTCGAATCGCTTGCCAGCGTCGCCATCCAGCGTCCGCCAGAATTGAAACACACCTCTGCGCGTCAGTACTGGCGTCATATCGCGCCTTTCCTCGAAAAAGCTGCGGACGAGGATTTCATGGTCGTCGCGGTCATGCGCGAACCGCTTGACTGGCTCGGCAGCTGGTATCGGTATCGGCAAAGACACAGCGTGAGTCAGCCGGAGCGCAGCACCGCCGGGCTGAGCTTTACCACCTTCGTAGAAGGCTACCTGTCAGATCCGCAGCCGCACTATGCACAGGTCGGTGGTCAGAGCCGGTTCCTGGTTCCAGAGAAGGGGCCGGGTGTCGACCAGATCTTCCGATATGACGACATGGGGGGGTTTATCTCCTTCCTCGAAGACAGGCTCGATTGCGAAATCTCCTTGCCGCGTCTCAATGTGTCGCCTTCGGGTTCGCTTGACCTTTCGCCTGACCTGCGGAACCGTCTGCTCACGGAACATGAGCGTGATTTCGCGCTGTATGACTCGCTGAAACCCGCCCCGCGCTGACGGCATCGCGACATTCAGTGACTTTTTCGCAGGATCCCGGGCAACTGGCCCAAACCACATGCTGCCGTCGGTTCAGTCGTACCGGCACCCCCCAGGGGGTAAGTCAGAAAATATGCAGCATCTACCGTTCGGGTTCGGGCCCTTTCTGCCGCAACACTAGCCCGGGAATGCTTCAGTGAAGCTGGCCCTGAACGGTCGCCGTCAATTCACTGAGCGAAAACGGCTTTGGCAGAAAGACCGAATTCGGGATGCTGTCGCGGGTCTGGCTCAGGCTTTCCTCGGAATAGCCCGAGACAAAGACCACCCGCGTATTGGGGCGTTGTTCCAGCGCCACCCGCACCCATGACGGGCCATCCATGCCGGGCATGATCACATCGGTCACAAACACATCGACGGCAAGCGCCGCGTCTTCAAGCGTTTTCAGGGCTTCTTCGGCGTTTTCAGCCTCAATCACCGTATATCCGCGCATCCGCAGGGCGCGGCTGGCAAAGGCCCGCACCGGGGCCTCATCCTCGACCAGCAGAACGACGCCTTCCCCCGAAACCGACGCCCGTCGTGGTGCCGCTGTCGGCACCGGGTCAGCTTCGGCTTCCTCGGTCTGACTATGCGCCGGGAAATAAAGCGTAAAGGTCGTTCCCTGCCCCTGAAAGCTGTCGCAAAAGATGAAGCCGCCGGTTTGCTTGATGATGCCATAGGCCGTCGAGAGGCCAAGTCCGGTCCCCTCACCCTGCCGTTTGGTCGTATAGAACGGCTCAAAGATCTTGGGCAACTGCTCGGGCGCAATCCCGGCACCTTCATCCGTGACCCTCACAATGACATAGTGACCGGGGGCGACGGTCGCCCGATCGCGCCGAAGCTCTTCCCGGAGTGACAACATCTCGGTCTCGATCCGGATCTCACCGCCATCCGGCATCGCATCGCGGGCATTCACGACCAGGTTCATGATCACCTGTTCAAGCTGCCTCTTGTCCGCCCGGATCGGCTCCAGATCCGGGTCGTGGGTCAGGGTCAGCCGCATCTTTTCCCCGACAAGCCGGTTCAGAAGATGCGTCAGATCGGACAAGGTATCGCGCAGGTCAATGGTCGCCAGCTTCAGCGTCTGCTTGCGCGAAAAGGCCAGAAGCTGCCCGACGAGACTGGCCGCCCGGTTGGCGTTCTGATTGATCTGCACCAGATCGGCATAGTCCGGATCGCTCTTGTCATGGCGTAAGAGAAGCAGGTCGCAATGACCCGATATCGCGGTCAGAAGATTGTTGAAATCATGCGCCACACCGCCCGCAAGCTGCCCAATGGCCTGCATCTTCTGGCTTTGCACAAACTGCGCCTCCAGCGTCTTCAGCTGGGTCGCGTCCGACAGGACCGCGACAAGGGCCGGCTGGCCCGCCTCGACCACCCGCGTCAATGTCACCTGCAGATACGCATCCTGATCCGATCCGCGCACGCGCAGCACTTCCGGCCGGCGATCGCTGCGCCCGGCGAGCGCATCGGCCAGCCAGTCACCGACGGGGCGACCAAGCCCCTCAAGGATCGCGGCGAGTTCGGTTCCCGTCTCAACCTCTCCCAGCAATGCCCGCGCGGCGCGATTGGCCTCACGCAGACAGCCATCGGCGTCAAGCCGGACAAGCGCGACCGGCAATGTCTCAAACGCTGTGGGATCGCCGGTGGGAACACCGCCTTCGGGCACCGGCAGCAGATAGATTTCACGCCGACCGCCCCCGCTGTCCACCGACGTCACAAGCGTGCGCACCGGACCTTCGGCGCCAAGAATTTCATGCTCTTCGCCCGAGCGCACCGGCAGATCACGGAAGATACGGTCGAGCGTCTTGACGCGGGTTCCGACGAGCCTGCGCAGCGCTTCGTTCATGAACAGGATCATGCCCGTCTTCGATACGGTCAGCATCGGCAGACTGATCGTTTCGGCCCCGCGTCCGCCAATGGCACGTTCCGTCATATCCTCAAGCCGCCACAGAAGATGCGTCTCTCCCACGCGATGTACGGCCAGTCGGACATGGCCCCGGCGGGTTACCAGATCTTCATGGGCGGCCCCGCTCGCCTCGGCCCGGTTTTGCATCCGGTGCAGAATTGCCGCCGGGTTGGCGAACACCTCGCCCAATGTCCGGGTCAGCGTCTGCCCGCCGCGGCTGCCGAACCGTTCGACCGCCGCACGGTTCTGTGTGCAGACTTCCCCCTCGATGTCAGTGGTGAAGCTTGGCGATGCATCATGCGCGATGAATTCGGCGATCTGGGCCTGAAGTTCGTTCCGGGCCCGTCCATGGCGCGCGGTCAGCAGCGTGATCATCCCGGCCAGCGCCACAAACGTTCCGGCAACGGACAAGACCGCAACCCCGGTGAACCGGTCGGTCGCAAAATAGGCGATCAGCGCACAGATCACAGCCGCAAACACCAGATACTGGCTGCGTGGTGCCAGAACGAGCGCGGCCCGTGTCAGCGGATGCGGTGTAAGCGCCGGATGCGACACAAACGTGCCTCCCTACAGATTCGATCCCCCGCATTCGGACGGGAAATGCTTAAGCAGCGATTAACCGCGCCGAAAACTCAATTATAAATTGTGTAGAGTCCGCCCTATATCCGCGTCAAGAGAGCGCTGTAAAACCCGTCGCCCCCCTCCAGCGGTGTAAACAGGCGGTCGCCCGACAACCGCCAGTCGGGATGGTGGCTGAGAAAGGCTGCAATCCGGCTTTGGTTTTCCGTATCGAGCAGGGAGCACGTCATATAGGCGATGGCACCGCCCGGCGCGGTGTAGGCAAGCGCCGCGTCGAGAATATCCGATTGCAGCCGGGTCAACTGATCCAACCGCTCAGGCGTCAGGGTCCATTTGGCATCCGGCTGACGCCGCCAGGTGCCGCTGCCCGAACAGGGAACATCCAGAACCACCAGATCGAACATCTTGCCGCGCAACCCGTCAGGGGTCTTCACATCAATCCGCGCCTTGGCCCGCCGCGCACGTTCCGGCAGGTCGCGCATGCGCTGGGGCGCGGCATCATGCGCCACAAAGTGGCCCTGCACCCGCGCCGCCATTGCAAGGCTCTTCCCGCCACCGCCCGCACAGTAATCGAGCACGCGCATTCCGGGCCGCAGGGGCAACGCCTCCACTGCGGCTTGCGGACTGGCATCCTGAAGCTCGACAACGCCATCGCAGTAGGCCGAGGCGTTTTTGATCCGGCGGGCATTCCCTGTCACTTCCAAGGCGAACGCCGCCAGCGGATGGGGCCGGGTCGGAATATTATCCTCAGCCAGCGCCGCCTGCGCCTCAGCCAGCGTCCCGCGGGCGGCATTGACGCGCAGGAAGACCGGTGCACGCTCCCGCATCGCCGTCATCACGGCGGGTAGGTCATCGCCAAGCGACCGGCGCAAGGCCGGTGCGAGCCAATCGGGGCAATCGAGTGCGACCAACAGCTCCAGATCCTCCGGCGCGGGTGCCGCTGCCAACAATGTCTGTTCGTCAGCGCTCAGACCGGCAGGCGCATGCCCTTCGCCGCTGAACAGCGCCTTTGGGTCGTCGCCGGATGCAAGCAGCGCCCCGATCATCAGGGCGCGGCCAGACGGTTCGCGCGCTCCGGACAGGGCCGTGAAAGAGCGCAGGCAGCGCAGGGCATCAAAGACATGATCACGGATCGCGGCCCGGTCGCCCGAACCGGCAAACCGGCTGGAGCGCGCCCATGAGGTCAGAACCTGCTCGGCTGCGGCCCCCGCAAGCACCTGATCCAGTATCTCAATCGCCGCGCCGATCCGTGCCGCAGGGGTCATGGCCCAGCCTTCCGATCCGCATGAGGGTCGCCCTGCAAGGCAAGGCGATCACTAGAATTTACATCACCCGGTAGTTCGGGCTTTCACGGGTGATCTGCACGTCATGGACATGGCTTTCCTTCAGCCCTGCCCCGGTGATGCGCACGAAATTGCAGTTCTTGCGCATCTCGGCCACCGTGCGGTTACCGGTATAGCCCATCGCGGCGCGAAGTCCGCCGACAAGCTGATGCACGACCGCCGCCGCCGAGCCCTTGTAGGGCACCTGACCTTCGAT
>NZ_JBARVQ010000700.1:0-2112 GCF_049646345.1 Albidovulum sp.
GTGGTTTGAGGCCGCTTCATCGACCATGCGACCATGTCGCGAGCGAGGCTCAGAAAGAACAGGCTGAGCACGACCATCACTAGGGAAACGGCGAATGTGTGCCACGCCTTGGTTCTGGGGTTCTTGAGCGACAGGGATAGAAAGTCGACGACGAGGTGCTGATGGTTGCGCGCCGCGACAACAGCCCCGCACATGTAAAGCCAGATTGCCGAAAGCGTAGCCAGTTCCAGCACGCCGACAACCGACCAGCCGAGAAAGTAGCGCGCGGCAACGAGGAACAAGATCAACCCAGTGATCGCGAGGCTCGTGACAATGACGATTATGTTCAACAGGCCTATCAGGCCAGAATCCAGCTTTCTGAAGATTTCCACCATGACGGTCAGCTCCCAGTTTCCTGAATGGGGGTAAGACAACGGCCGGAACCCGAAGGCTCCGGCCGCGATCTGTCTCAGTCCACCTCGGCGCGGATCAGGTCCATGACGTCCTTGCCGACATCAGGCTCCATCTGCGGCCAGACTTCGGCGCGGACCTTTTCGACGATCGGCGCCAGCTGTTCGTCGGTCAGTTCGAAGTACTCCATGCCGGATTCGACGGCGAGCTGAACGTAGTGCTCGTCCTCTGCCTTCGCGGCGACGAACTGCGCCTCCATCGTGGCGATGGCGGTCTCTTCGACCAGCTTCTTCTGTTCGTCTGTCAATTCCTCATAGGTTTCGAGGTTTACCAGCAGGTTGCCGGTCACGAAGGTGTGCTTCGTGCGTACGTAGTAGTCGAGCACGTCTCGGAAATACTCGTAGTCCCAGTAGATCACGTTGCCCGCATCACCATCGACAACGCCGGTCTGGATCGAGGTGTAGACCTCGCCCCAGTCGATCGCGGCGGTCTGATAGCCCATGGACTCAAGAATTTGCGGGAAGGGGAACAGCGGTGGCGTACGCACCTTCATACCCTTCGCGCTGTCGAGGTCCAGCGCGTACGAACCGCGTGACGCCACACCGCTGAAACCTTCCGGCCAAGCGCCGAAATACTTGAGCCCTATGTCGTTGAATACCGTGTTCAGAACACCGTTGGCCCATCCGCCCGGCTTGTAGGCATCCAGCGCCTCGTCCCAGGACGTGACCATGTAGGGCGTGTTCAGGATGCCGATCCGCTTGTCATACGACGTCGACGGCCAAGAGATCATCGCGTCAACCTCGCCCGCGACGAAGAGGTCAAACACCTCAAGCTGGCCGCCCAGCTCATTCTGGTAGAACACCTTGACGTCAATTTCGCCGTTGGACCCGTCTTTGACGGCATTTGCCCAGGCGGCCAGCGCCTTGCCGGACGGTGAATCCCGGTCACCGGAATCCGTCGCAAACTTGAGTTCGATCTGTGCTGAAGCTGCGGTTGCAGCAAAGGCCGCCAGAAAAGCAGCCGTTGAGAAAATCCTCCGAAACATCTCCATCCTCCTCGCTGGGTAGTTCGTAAATGACTGAACATAACAGTCGTTACGCTCATTGCATAACATGTGTTATGTTAGATAGTCGAGTCAATGAATTTTTGTGGAGCTCGGCATGCGGTCGGGGTGGGAGAACAAAATGGTGCAAGCGAAAAAGAAGGCGAGCCGCAACCTGGATCGATCGAGTTGGATCGACGCCGCCCGCAACGTGTTGATAGAGAAGGGCATCAGCGGCATCAGTCTTCGTCACCTCGCCGAAGAGCTCGGGGCGACGACCGGGGCCTTCTACTGGCAGTTTGGCAATCTCGAGGAACTGCTTGAGGATGTTCGCCGGGACTGGGCGGACCGCAATACCGCCCCTTTCACCGAAGCAATCGAGTCGGCCGGCGATGACGGCTGGCATCAATACCTGGCCTATGTGCGCGTGTTGCTGGAGGAGGATCAGTATGTTCCTGCCTATGACAACGCGATCCGCGACTGGGCCCACAGTTCGCTCCGCACGGCTGAAGTGCTTCGCCAAACCGAAGCGTTCCGGATCGAACAATTGCGGCGTATTTTTATCGCCCTCGGCTTCGAAGGCCGCGCAGCCAGCGTCCGGGCCCACGTCACCTATTTCTCGCAGACCGGCTACAATGCGATGCAGGTTACCGAACCCAGGGAAGAACGCCTTCTGAAAG
>NZ_JBARVQ010000701.1:0-10001 GCF_049646345.1 Albidovulum sp.
GTCCCCAGCTCAGGCCGCAGCCCCGCGCGGCCTTGCGCGACATTGCTTCCAGTTCGTTCAGCGACCAGGTCATTGGGCGGCCTCCTCAAGGGCCGGATAGGCCCAGTCATCGTCACCTGACGCCTGAAGCTCATGCGGGAAAGGCGCATCGCGATACATGTTGATCCGAACCCAGCGGTCCGAGCGGGGATCGAAATGGCTGGCCCCGAAGAAGGCGAGTTTCGCGCGCAACATGTCGATGGGCATCATCGCGGCCGAAATCGTGTTGTCGCGGATCTCGGCATAGGGATAGCGCGCGGCAATCTGGGCGCGGCGCACGATATGGCGATGCTCAGGATGGGCAAGGACGAAGGCGGCGACAGTGTCGTCATCGGCCATCGCAACCAGATCACGGTGCATGACGGCCGCATCGCGGCCCGGGGCAAGCGGCTGTTCGTAGGGGGCCAGAGGCTCTTCGAACCGCTCGCCAAGCCGTGGTTCCAGCTTTTCCTCGGACGTGTACCAGACCCGCGCCTGCGCGGCCTGAACGCTCCAGTCAGTGGCCAGCGCCCAACCATAGACGTCTTCGACGATGGCCTTCAGCGCATCCACCCGCATTGCGCCATCGATCCGCTGGGCGACGGCCTCATCGGCGGCCATGCAGATATGCAGGTCGTCTACCAGACGGCCATAAGGCTCCATCATCAGCGAGGCCAGAAGTTCCTGCGCCTCAAGGCCCAGATTGGCCTCACCCCAGCGCCAGAGCGCGTCCCAGGGGTGATCGCCGTCCAGACCGGCAGCCTCGACATGGCCCACCAAGAGGTCGATATCGCAGGCAAGGCCCATGACCTTTTCGCGCTGCAACGGATGTTCCGACCGCCAGTACGAGATGTTCAGGATCGACCGGGCGAGGATTTCGCGGAACCGTCTGGCTTCGGCCTTGCTGGCCGAGGCGACCGCGCGGACGCGCACCAGTGCTTCTTCCCGCGCGGCAATCCAGTTGTTCAGAAGGACCGGGTGGTTGATGAGGTATGGCGCCATGCCAAGACCGGTCGAATTGCCGATGCCAAGGCTGCGGCGCAGCACCGGGTCCAGCACCACGGCCGTATCGGGAGACCGCAGGCGGGCCATTTCCTCGACCAGATCCAGAACGAAGGCGCGGGTCAGGTAGACCGACAACATCTCGACCTGGAAGGGCGCACGGAATTCCGGGCGGTTTTCCGTCTTCTCGCGGTCGGCCGCACCAAGTTTGCCCGAACCGTAGACGGCGGTCGTGCGCATCAGATAGCCCACGGCCCAGATCTTTTCGGCCTCGGGCTGGTACCCGGCGGCAAGGCAATCGATGATATAGTCAAACAGCCGGACCGAGCGGTTTGCGCGCGACACGGAAAGCTCGCTCTCTGTGACCCGCCCGGCTTCCTGCTTGGGAATATTGCCCGCCAGACGATCGATATCGGCCTCGGTCGGGATCCCGTCGAAAAGCGTAAAGGTCGCGTCCCATTCGGTCGCAATCACCCGGTCCGAGCGCTTTTCGGGCGGCAGGTCATTGGCAAAGGCGATCAGCGAATAGCTGCGCTCGGGCCCATGCGCGGTATAGACCGCGCGACCGACCCCCCTGGCGTCAATCTGAAAGAGGCGCCGTTCAAACCGCCAGTTCTCGGTTTTCATCCGGCGCAGCAGCACCCGCATGAACGAGAGACGGCATTGATGGAACGATCCCATGCGGGCCAGCGTCATCACGACATTCGGATCGCGACGCGAAATCTTTGGATCGGCGAGTTGTGCCATTTATTCCCCCCGGAATGTAGTCTGCGCGCGGTTCCTTAGTTTCCGATATGCAGGCCCCGACCCGAAAGCCGGGGCCCTTTAGTTTCTTGCCTCAGCGTGCCTCGCGGCCCTTGAGCAGCGTGATGCGCAGGGCATCCCAAAGCGAAGGCAAGAGCACGATCGACACCGGCACGGCGGTCACGACGATGAAGCTTTGCAGCTTACCTACGCCGCCCGACCCGGTATAGATCAGAATGAGTGCCATGGCCCCCATCGCGATCCCCCAGAAAAGGCGTACCGGCATTGCGGGCTGATCGTCCTCGGCCATCGCCATCGAGATCACATAGGTCATCGAATCGCCCGTCGTGGCCACGAAGACCGTGGTCAGGATCAGGAACAGGATCGAGACGATGAAGCCCATCGGCAGCTGCTGGGTGATCGCCAGAAGCGCGGCGGGCAGGTTGAAGCCCTCGAACGCGGTCGCGACCGATCCCGGCTCGGCCAGTTCGAAGGCGATGCCAGACCCGCCGACGATGGTGAACCAGAAGTTGGTGATGATCGGCGCGATGATCGACAGCATGATGACGATCGAGCGGATCGACCGGCCACGCGACACCCGCGCGATGAACATCGCCATCAGCGGACCATACCCCATGAACCAGCCCCAGAAGAAGACGGTCCACCAGCCCAGCCAGCCCGGATCACCAAAAAGCCCCGCCTCGCCCCGATAGAGCGCCATCGGGATGAAGTTGGCGATATAGGTGCCCATGCCACCGAAGAAGTTCTTGAAGATAAAGCCGGTGGGGCCCGCGATCAGCATGAAGCCCAGCAGAACGGCTGCAAGGATCACGTTGAACTTCGACAAAAGCTGGATGCCCTTCGAAAGCCCGGTCATCGCCGACACTGTGTACAGCGCCACAAGGCAAAGGATGACGACGACCTGCGTCGCGAACCCGTCCGGAAGGCCGAACAGATCGCTGAGGCCATAGCTGACCTGAAGGCCAAGGAAGCCGATCGGGCCAACCGTGCCCGCGACAACCGCGATGATGCAGGACGCATCCGCAATCAGGCCGATGGGACCTTTGATCGCCTTGTCACCGAACAGCGGGTACAAAAGCGTTCGCGGTGCCAGCGGCAGACCCTTTTCATAGTGGTAGTACATCAGCATGACCGTGGTCAGCGACCCGAGGATCGCCCAGGCGAGGAAACCCCAATGCATGAAAGCCTGCGCCAAAGCGGGCGTCACATCGGCCTCGGTATTGCCCGCACCGCCGAACAAGGGAGGGGAGTAGAGGAAATGCGCCATCGGCTCACCCGCGGCCCAAAAGACGCCGCCGCCCGCCAGAAGCGTACACATGATCATCGCGGCCCACTGGAAGACCGTGAATTCCGGCCGGTCGAGACCGCCAAGAACCGCCTTGCCACCCGGCAGGACCACCAGAACAAGGCCGATCACGAAAGTCGCGAGCAGCAGGATCTGCCAGTACAGGCCGAAATATCTGGCCGAGAAGGCAAAGCCCGCATCAACCGCCGATGACAGGAATTCCAGATTGAACAATGCGGTAAGACAGAAAATCGCAATAAAGCCTGCGGTTACAGCGAACAGCGGCTTATTGACTTTCGCAAAGCCGCCCCCTGCGGCTTGCGATACGGTGGTTTCGGTCATTCTCCCCTCCTTGGAATGGCCAAAGTGATACGCCGGGATTATTCCGCGGCGCTCTTCCGGGCGCCCTTGGACGCCTGAATTGGTGTGAAGTTCTCGTCGAAGAAGCGCAGCCAGTTGCCGCCCATCACCTTTGCCGCGCCCTCGGCATCAAAGCCTGCCGCACGCAGGCCCGCCTCCAGATTGCCGAAATCGCGGTTGTCACCGTAAAAATCCGGCATATCGGGGAAGCCCGGTGCCGCGGCCGAACCTTCGCCGTAGTCGATCTTCTTGGTCCAGCGCCCGGTGCGCATCCATTCGACGACGCTGTCGGGATGGTCCTGACAGAGATCCGTGCCGATGCCGATCCGCTCCGGCCCCATCAGGTCCGCCGCCTGTGCGATCATCGTGCAGAAGCTTTCCAGCGTACAGTTGCTGCCCCCCAGCAGGTGGTGGGGATAGACCGAAAAGCCGAGCATGCCGCCGCTTTCTGCCAGCGCCTTCAGCACCCGGTCCGACTTGTTGCGCTTTGCCGCATGCCAGAAAGACGGGTTGGCATGGGTGATGGCAATTGGCCTGGTCGAATACTCGATGGCCTCAAGGGTCGAGCGTTCGGCCGAATGGCTCATGTCGATGACAAGACCCACGCGGTTCATCTCTTCCACCACCTCGCGACCCATGCGGGTCAGACCCATATCGTCGGCCTCATAACAGCCTGTCGCGAGCAGCGACTGGTTGTTGTAGGTCAACTGCATGAAGCGCAGGCCAAGCGTGTGCAGCACCTCCACCAGCCCGATATCATCCTCGATCGGGCTGCAATTCTGCGCCCCGAAGAAGATCGCCGTGCGGCCGGTTTCTTTCGCCCTCCGCACATCGTCACCGATCCGGCCCTGAAAGATCAGATCCGGATATTGCTCGAACCAGCGGTTCCAGCGTTCGATGTTCAGGACCGTCTCACGAAAATTCTCGTGATAGGTGATGGTGACATGCACCGCATCGAGCCCGCCTTCCCGCATCTGCCGGAAGATTTTTTCGGACCAGTTGGCGTATTGCAGGCAATCGATGCGGTATGTCATTGGCCTTACTCCGGGTTGCCGGCTGCGATGTAGGCAGTCTTGACGGTGGTGTAGAACTCGGATGCATAAGCGCCCTGTTCGCGCGGACCGTAAGAGCTGTCGCCACGCCCGCCGAAGGGCACGTGATAGTCGGTACCCGCCGTCGGCAGGTTGACCATCACGCAGCCGGTGCGCGCGTTGCGACGGAAATGTCCGGCACGGGCCAGGCTTTTGGTGACGATGCCCGAGGTCAGGCCGAAATTCGTGTCGTTCACGACCGAAATCGCTTCGTCATAGCTGTCGACCTTGATCACGCAGGTGATCGGCGCGAACATTTCCTCGCGGTTGACGCGCATGTCATTCTTCGTCCCGGTGAAAACGGCGGGCGACATGTAGTAGCCTTCGGTCTTCATCGTCAGACGCTCGCCGCCGCATTCCAGCGTGGCGCCTTCCTTGCGGCCAAGGTCGATGTAACCGAGGTTGCCGTTCAACTGACCTTCGCTGACCACAGGGCCCATCTGGGTGCCCGCCTCAAGCGCATGGCCGACCTTGAAGGCCTTGGCGGCGGCAACCAGCTTTTCGACGAAGGTATCGTGAATGGCCGAATGCACCACGAGCCGCGAAGAGGCGGTACATTTCTGGCCCGAGCCGCCGAACGCGCCCCCGGCGGCAAGGCTGACGGCGAGGTCGATATCGGCGTCGTCCATCACCGCGAGCGCGTTCTTCGAGCCCATCTCCATCTGCAGCTTCGTGAGGTTGCCGATGGCCGAGGCCGCGATCTGTTTGCCCACGGGCACCGAGCCGGTGAAGGAAATCGCATTGATGCCGGTGCTTTCCACGAGCTTCTGGCCGATGGCACCGCCCGCCCCCATCACGAGGTTGAAAAGACCCGCCGGAATGTCCTGACGCGAGATGATTTCGGTCAGTGCCACGGCAGAGGCAGGCGTCAGGTTCGCCGGTTTCCAGATGACGGCGTTACCGAAGGCAAGTGCGGGCGCGATCTTCCAGGTCGCGGTCGCGGTCGGGAAGTTCCAGGGCGAGATGATCGCGACGACGCCGACCGGCTCACGCCGGACATCGACCTCGACACCGGGACGGACGCTGTCGGCATTGTCGCCGATCTGGCGCAGGCACTCGGCGGCGTAATAGGTAAAGAATTGACCGGCGCGGTAGACCTCGCCCTTGCCTTCGGCGATGGGCTTGCCCTCTTCGCGGGCCAGAAGCGTGCCCAGTTCCTCGGCCCGTGCCATCAGCTCGTTACCGATGGCGTTCAGGACGTTCTGGCGGCGTTCCAGCCCGTAACCGGCCCAGACGCGCTGCGCCTCACGCGCGGCATCAAGTGCCTTGTCGAGCTGTGCGGAAGAGGCCTGAGCATATTGCCCGATGACATCGGAGATGTCCGAAGGGTTGATGTTGTCGATCGCGCTTTCGCCTGCGACCCATTCCCCAGCGATATAATTCTTGTTCACGGGCGGCCCTTTCCGGATTGTTCGAAGAGATTGGGCCGCAGAGCGCCCCTGCGCGACAGTAAGGGCAAGCGCCGATTCAAGACAAACCGAAAGACTTGTATTTTTCTTCAGATAAACTGAATTCAGGTCGGGCGGCGATCCAGATATCCCGGCAAACCGGCATCAAGCAGAGCTGCAAGAAACGCCCGCGCCGCGGGTGCCAGATTCTGCAACGGCTGCGACACGACATGCACGTCCCTTTGGGCCGAGGTTTCCGCAAGCGGCCGGAAGACCAATCCGTCACGCTCTTCAAGAACGGCAAGACGCGGCAGGATGGTGATGCCCGCGCCCGCGCGCACAAAGCCAAGCAGCGATGCCGTATTCGGAACCGACAGGCGCGAGGCGGCAAGGATCGGCGCGAAGGCCTCTTCGCGGATCAGTTCGCACAGCCCGTTGGCGATCAGGTCAAACCCGGCAATATCGGCCCAGCCGACCGAGCCACGCGCGCCTGCCAGCGGATGATCGGATCGGCAGACGATGCCGAACCCGTCGGAAAAGAGTTTTCGCCGGTCAAAGCCCGGCATGGGGCCAAGTGTTGCCACCCCGATATCGGCGCGCTCGCGCTCCAGCTCATGCTGAACGGAGGCCGAGTTCATGTCGCGAAGATCGACCCGCACCTTCGGATGATCCGCCATGAAGCTGCGGATGACGGATGGCAACACCGCCGTGGCAACCGACGGCGTGACGGCCAGCCGGACAAAGCCCAGCTCGGCCCGGGAATGCCCTTCGATCATCGCCACAGTGCGCGCGAAGTGATCCAGTTCTCGTTGTGCCTCGGCATGGATCATCTGCCCAAGCGGCGTCAGCCGCGACTTGCGCGCGCCCTCAAAGAGAGGGGCTGCAAGATGCTCCTCAAACTGTTTCAGCATCATCGACACGGCCGACGGCGTGCGCCCCAATGCCTCAGCCGCACCGGCAAGACCGCCATGGTCGCAAACCGCGACGAAGCAGCGCAACATGTCGATCTTGATGCTCATGTCTTCAACTTTTCTGAAGTCCTTCCATTCATTTAAAGCAGTGCCGAAATCAGCGCCAGTCATAATTGCGCGATGGCGACGCGGATCAACCACGCTTGCGTGCGTTCCAGACACGCCGGAACGCCCGAATGTCAAGCCAGACAACCGCAAGCCCGAGGGGGATCATCCAAAAGCCGAGAACCGGCAAAAAGCCAAGCACACCACCCGCGACCAGAATGAGGCCGAGCAGCAGGCGAAGGCCGGGCGGCACCTTCTGATTGATCCGGACCAGCCCCCTTCGGCTGCGCTTCCACAACGCCCGGATCCTCGCGCGGTCGACAGACGGCATGTGATGGTGTCTCCAACGGCCCCGAAGGTCAGGGCTTGCCCCATGCAACCGCCGATATCGGAAGGGTCGTCGGTCACATCCCGGCTATATAGGTCGCATCGGGCGCAGGATAAGGGCCTCAGCCGCGCTCCAGCACCTCGACGGCAAGGATTGTCGGCAGGTGACGGGCAATTTCGTCCCATGTGTCGCCTTCGTCGAGACTGGCAAAGACCGACCCGGAATTGGTGCCGAAATAGATGCCTGCGGGATCGCGACTGTCACCCGCCATGGCCTGCCTGAGAACGGTGAAATAGCAGCTCTGCTGCGGCAGCCCGTCGCGCATCGCCTGCCAGCTTTGCCCGCCATCGCGCGACCGCCAGACAGCGGCGGCGGCACCGGGTGGAAAGCGGCCGGCGGTGTCGCCGTTCAGCGGCAGGGTCCAGATCGTATCGGGGTCGCGTGGATGGACCCGGATCGGGAAGCCGAAGGTCGAGGGCAGACCTTCAGTAATGTCGTCCCAGCTCCGCCCGCCATCCGAGGATCGCCAGACGCCGTGGTGGTTCTGCTGATAAAGCACATCGCCCCCACCCGGTGCCCGCATCATGTTGTGAACACAGTGCCCCGTCTCACCATCGCGCGGTGCTGCCGGGTGGTGGTGATGGCCGCAGGCCTCGGCATTTGACAGCCGGTTGCGCCGGTCCCAGGTCTCCCCGCCATCCTCGGTCGCGAAAACACCGGCGGCGGAAATGCCGACCCAGAGATTCTTCGGATCGGCGGGATCGGCCACGATCGTGTGCAGCACCAGCCCCGCAGCGCCGCCGTTCCAGTCGGGACGGGAGGGATGATCGCTCAGCCCCTGCACCGACTGCCAGCTGACACCTCCGTCATCGCTGGCGATCAGGCTTGCGGGTTTGGTTCCGGCATAGAGCCGTCCATGGGCATGCCCCAGTGACCAGATCTGCGCGAAGTCCGAACCAAACAGCGGCTCTGCCCCGGTCCAGCCGATCATCTGCGCGAAATCCGGGTCAGTCGCGGCCCAGTCGTCCATCTGACCTTTAGTGAGCTTGGCCAGTGCCCAGTTCCGGCCGCCATCTTCGGATCGCCAGATACCGGCCCCATGCCATTCTCCGCCGCCCCCGGCCCAGATCGTACCGGTTGCAGGATCGCCAATGGCATGGTTGATCGGCCAGCCATCGCAATGGGGGCCGGAAACCGACCAGACCTTGTTGTCCGTGTTGTCCTTGATCAGGAAAAGACCCTTGGTCGTGCCGACCAGCAAGGTCTCACCGCGCGACATGTTCCGTCCTCCGTCGCCAGTCTTGTCACGGTGACAAGGCTAGCACGGACGTGGTTTTGTCCAAATCTGATTTTCCGGCACGGTCAACGGATCGGGCAAGGCGGGCAATGGCGGGGCAGAACCCCGCCCGCCCGAGCCTCAAAGTACGAAATCGGTTGCCGACAAGGCACCTATGTTCAGAAGCGAGATTTCGCTATCCGCCAAGCCGTCGCCGTCCACATCCATGTAAACGATCGCATCGGCACCGTTCAGCGCATACCAGACCCCGTTCGCCGTGGCTGTCGTACCGCCAAAGACGAAGGCATCATCGCCCGGAGCCACGCCATCCGCGTCGATCTGCGACAGGTCGATCACATCGGTCCCCGACATGAAGTCAAGGATCACGTCGCGCGCGGCACCGGTCCCGGAATCCGCCACAGAGACGAAGACGAACGTATCGGCATCCTGGTTTCCACGCAGCTGGTCGCGCCCGCCCCCGCCCCGGATGACATCGTTACCGGTACCGCCACTGAGTGTATCATTTCCGTTTCCGCCCAAAAGCACGTCGTCATCCGCGCCGCCATAAAGCCGGTCGTTGCCGCCTTCGCCCTTGAGGAGGTCGTCACCGGATCCACCATAGAGCTTGTCATGCCCCTTGCGCCCCAGCAGGTCGTTTGACTGGCCATCCCCTTTCAACTGGTCCGATTTGGACCCACCTGTCAGGTTCTCGATATCGATGAAGGTCTGCGAGCCGAGTCCGGTTTTCTGCGCGCCGGTAATCGAGAGATTGATCCTGACAGCCTGACTGTTAACGGCAACGACCGTATCGGTATCGGCGCCGCCATTGAAGATGTCCTTACCCTTGCTCATGACGAGGCTATCATCCCCGTTGCCACCATAGAGCTTGTCGGTCCCGCTTCCGCCCTTCAGGCGGTCGTTACCGTCATACCCCTTGAGCCTGTCGGCACCGCCACGACCGGACAGAACATTGTCGGCCGAGTTTCCTTTGATATAGTCGTCGCCTGATCCTCCAAGCGCCTTCTCGATCGTTACACCGTTTGCAATTGTGAAGCCGCCAATGACCCCCTTGACATAGGACACGTATCCGCCCGCGTTCTTGCCCACGAGAGGTGCCTCACGCAGGTCGATCCGGCAGTCCTTGCTGCCACCATACTTGATCTCGTCAATACCGCCGGTATCCCAGATGCATTCCCAATATGTTCCTTTGCCGTTGGAACCGCGCAGCGAATAGCCGGTGTCACCGGTCTTTACGTTCATATTGGCCCCGTAGATCGCCTGAATGGCGGCGATATCCAACGCCATGGGTGTCGCCTGCCAGCCATAGTGGTCAGCGTTGTGGTTCGGATATTTGCTTGCCCAGCCAGCGTTGTAGGACATTGTGGTGAATATGCCCTGGTTCAGGTTGTACTGGCCCAGATCCCACTCACTGGACACACCCGGAAACACGTTTGCATCAACCTCAACTCCGC
>NZ_JBARVQ010000702.1:0-1848 GCF_049646345.1 Albidovulum sp.
GGGCTGGGCGCGCTGCTTCTGATTTTCGCCCAAAGCCGCACCGACGGGATCACCACAGCCGTGATCCTTGCGACGATGCCGGTCGCGGCCATCGCGCTCGAATGCCTGCTTGACGGGCGGCGGTTGACGCTGCGACTTGTCGTGGGCATCGTCCTCAGCACCGGTGGCGGCATCGCGGTCTTCGGCGCGCGGATGGGGCATATCAATATGGGGCTCGGCGCGCTGGCCGCCCTCTTCTCGGTCGTCATTTTCGCATGGGGCGCACGCGCTTCGGTCAAATCCCTGCCGGGCCTGTCGGCGCTGGGCCGGACAGCGGTAACGGTGACAGGTGGCGCCTTTGTCGCCCTCCTCGTCCAGACCGGACTGGAACTGAGCGGCGGCCCCTCCCTGCCCTGGCACCTGATCGGGGCGCAGGAATGGGCCTATCTCGCCATATACGGCATCGGCAGCCTGGCCATTGCCCAGCTTCTGTTCCTGATCGGCGTGGCGGGCCTCGGCGTTGGTGTCGCGACGATGCATATGAACATCGCGCCCTTCTATGTGATGGTCCTGGCGCTCGCCTTCGGCGCGGGCTGGAACTGGGCGCAGGTCGGGGCGGCCGGGCTGGTTGCTCTTGGCGTGGTGGTCGCGCAAGGGCGCGGTCGCCGCCACGCTTGAACACCGCTTCTGTCTCGGGTTAGCTCCTCCGGATCAGGACCGGAGCCCGCAATGCAAAGCCTCAGCCAGTCGCCGACCGATGACGGGTTCGTCCAGAACCCCTATCCGTTCTATGACCGCGCCCGGGCGGCGGGGTCCCTGTTCCACTGGCTGGATTACGACCTGATCTGCGCCACCTCGGCCACCACAGTCGGGGCCATCCTGCGCGATCGCCGGTTCGGCCGGGAAGTGCCCGATGAAAATCGTGCGCCCATCCCCGACCACCTGAAACCCTTCTACGCGGTCGAGGCGCATTCGATGCTGGAACTGGAACCGCCCCGTCACACAAGGCTGCGGTCCCTTGTCCTGCGCGCCTTCACCTCGCGCCGGATCGCGGCGCTGGAACCCGAGATCGCGGCCCTGACCCATGCGTTGATCGACGCCTTCCCGACAGGCGATTTCGACCTGCTGCCCCATTTTGCCCAGAAACTGCCGGTGATCATCATCTCCCGCCTCCTTGGCGTGCCCGAGGACCGGGCCGACGACCTGCTGCAATGGTCGAACGCGATGGTCGGCATGTATCAGGCCCGCCGCGACCGTGGGATGGAGGACAGGGCCGTCGCCGCGACTGAAGCCTTCGTGTCCTTCCTCAGCGCCTATGTCGAGGAACGCCGGGCCACACCCGCCGACGACCTCATCACCCATCTCATCGCCGCCGAGATGGAGGGAGAGACGCTTTCGACGGATGAGCTGATCACCACGTGCATCCTGCTTCTGAATGCGGGCCACGAGGCGACGGTCCACACGATCGGCAATGGCGTCAAGGCCCTGATTGAAAACGGTTTCGGATCTGAAGCCCTCACCTCAGAGACCATCGACGGCACGGTCGAGGAAATCCTGCGCCACGACCCGCCGCTGCACCTTTTTACCCGCCACGCCTATGAGGATATCGAGATCGCGGGCCACACCTTCCGGCGCGGCGATGAGGTCGGCTGCCTGTTGGCCGCCGCAAACCGCGATCCGCGGCACTGGGACCGGCCTGACCGCTTCGATCCGGCGCGCCCGGTCAAAGCCAATCTCAGTTTCGGCATCGGCCTGCATTTCTGCGTCGGGGCACCGCTGGCGCGACTGGAACTGAAAACCGCGCTGCCGATCCTCTTTGACCGTTTGCCCCGGCTCCAACTCGCCGCCCCTCCACGCTACGCCAATCTC
>NZ_JBARVQ010000703.1:0-2975 GCF_049646345.1 Albidovulum sp.
AAAACCTGAACCCGCGCTCCGCCTATATCGTGGCGCTGCCGAAACCGACGGACCGCGAGGCGACACAGTGGTATTTCCAGCGCTACACCGACTGGCTGCCCGCCGCCGGTGAAATAGCACTTTTCGACCGCTCCTGGTACAACCGGGGTGTTGTCGAACATGTCTTCGGCTTCTGTACGCCCCCGCAGCGCCAGCTATTCTTCAAGCAACTTCCCGACTTTGAACAGATGATCGTGGATGAGGGCATCACGCTCGTGAAGCTCTGGCTGAATGTCGGCCGGGCCGAACAGCTTCGCCGTTTCCTCAAGCGCGAGAAGGACCCACTGAAGCAATGGAAGCTGAGCTGGATCGACGTTGAGGGGCTGAAGAAATGGGACGCCTATACCGATGCAATCCGCGAAACGCTGGAGAACAGTCACAGCAAACATGCCCCCTGGGCGGTGATCCGCGCCGATGACAAGGCCCGCGCCCGCATCGCGGCGATCCAGACGGTCTTGCACCGGGTCGATTATGCGGGCAAGGACGCAAAGGCGATCGGCAAGGTCGATGCGAAAATCTGCGGAGGCCCCGACATTCTCGATGCCTAAACAGGGCTATCATCACGGCGACCTGCGCCGCGCGCTTGTCGATGCGGCGCTGATGCTGATCGAAAAGCAGGGTCCGCAGGGCTTCACGCTGTCGGATGCCGCGAAATCGGCGGGCGTGACCCCCGCCGCTGTCTACCGCCATTTCGCCGGGCGCGACGACCTGATCGCTGAATGCGCGCGGCAGGGGTTTGAGATTTTTGCCGATCTGATGGATCATGCCTATAACGGCGGCAAGCCTTCGGCCCTTTCCGCCTTCGAGGCGACGGGCCGGGCCTATCTGGCCTTCGCCCGCAAGTTTCCCGGCCACTATATGGCAATGTTCGAAAGCGGCATCTCGCTCAACACCAATCCCGACCTCGCCCGCGCCTCGGAACGCGCGAGATCGGTCTTTGCCCGCGCCGCCGAAAAGCTGTCGCAGCACATCCCCGAAGGCAAACGCCCGCCTGCCGCGATGTTTTCGGCCCATATCTGGGCGATGAGCCATGGCGTCGTTGAGCTTTTTACCCGCGGCAAGCCCGGCGCCCGGGCCCCCTTCCCGCCCGAGGAACTCTTGGAGGCCGGGATCGGCATCTATCTGCGCGGGCTGGGGCTGGTGCCGCCGGACGAGTGATGTTCGGCAAACCCGTGAATGGTGTCTGGCCGGATTGAGCCCATTTCGGTCGTTGGGACGCGCCACGTAAGCCGGGCGAGCGCCTGCCCGTGGGGTGGCGCAGCGACGGGTATTCGGCGCGATTTATAGTTGCAAAGCCCCTCTGACCTCATGCGATGCGCGCGGCCTCCAAAGCGCCAGCCCGGCGGGACGGGCAGGCGCTCGCCCGGCGCGCTTCGCGCTTGATTCCGGGCGAAGGGGGTGTCGCGGATGTCCGCAAAGTCCCGAATTGCACGCTCACGATGTTCCGGCGCCGACCGAAATTGTACGTGTGACAAACAAGCCCTTGCGGATCGGGTCGGGCCGGGATTAGTCAGTCTTCATGGAAGTGACAGCCCCCCTGCCCGACTATTCGCATCGTGCAAAGCGCAATGTCCTTGTGCTGATCCTCGCGCAGGCCGTGCTGGGCGCGCAGATGCCGATGGTCTTCATCGTGGCGGGCCTTTCAGGGCAGATGCTGTCACCCAATCCCTGCCTTGCCACTTTACCGATGTCGATGATCGTGCTCTCATCCATGCTGACGGCAACGCCGATGTCGTCGCTGATGGGGCGTTACGGGCGGCGCGCGGGGTTCTGGCTTGGCACCACCGGCGGGGCCGCAGGGGCCGCGGTCAGCGCGGCGGGGCTTTATCAGGGGTCGTTCCTGATCTTCCTTGCCGGTTCGTTCCTGACCGGGATCTATATGTCGGCGCAGGGGTTCTACCGTTTTGCCGCCACCGACACCGCGTCAGAGGCGTTTCGGCCCAAGGCGATCTCCTGGGTCATGGCGGGGGGGCTGGCATCGGCCATCGTCGGGCCGCAGATCGTCAAGCTGACAACCGATGCGATGGCGGTCGCGTTTCTTGGCACTTATCTTGCCATCGTGGTTCTGAATGTCGTCGGCGCGGGTCTGTTCCTTCTGCTTGATATCCCCCGTCCGCCCCGGCGCAAAGACGGCGAACCGATGGGCCGTAGCCGGGCCGAGATGCTGCGCGATCCGACGATCCTTGTGGCGATGATCTGCGCCATGGTGAGCTATGCGCTGATGAACCTTGTTATGACCTCGACCCCGCTGGCCGTGGTCGGCTGCGGCTTTGAAAAGGCGGATGCCGCCGATATCGTCTCGGCCCATGTGCTGGCGATGTTCATCCCGTCCTTTTTCACCGGCCACCTGATCGCCCGGTTCGGCGCGCCCGCGATCATGGGCACCGGCCTTGCCATTCTGGCCGCCGCTGGGGCTGTCGCCCTTTCTGGCGTTGCGTTGGAACAGTTCTATCTGGCGCTGATCCTGCTGGGGCTCGGCTGGAACTTCGGTTTCATCGGCGCCACCACCCTTTTGACCTCGGCCCATGCGCCCGAAGAACGCGGCCGCATTCAGGGGATCAATGACCTTGTCGTCTTTGGCGGCGTGACCCTTGCCTCGCTCGCCTCAGGCGGGTTGATGAACTGTTCCGGGACCAATGTCATCGCCGGTTGGCAGGCCGTGAATATCGCGATGCTGCCGTTTCTGGTTCTGGCGGGCGGATCACTGATCTGGCTGGTGCTGCGTCCACGGGATATGTGAGCGCCGTGGGTATTTCAGCAATGAAAAAGCAGATCAGACGCTTCCAGTGAAAGACCGGTAGAGCAGCGCCCACTTTTCCGCAAAACCCGAAAGGCCGAGCCGCCCGTCCGCGATCAGGCCAGGATCGCGTTCTGCCTGTTTCAGTACGGGATCGGCCGTGGCGCCGGACCAGAGTGCCGGCCGGGCCATGCGGGGG
>NZ_JBARVQ010000704.1:0-1569 GCF_049646345.1 Albidovulum sp.
GTGGTGGACGGACAGAACGCCGGCGATCCGAACTACAAGCCGATGGCCGATGACTTCGACAACTCCATCGCCTTCAAGGCGGCCTGCGACCTGGTGTTCGAGGGCCGCAAGCAGCCCAACGGCTACACCGAGCCGATATTGCATGCCCGCCGACTGGAGCTGAAGAAGGCCAGTTGAGCATAAAGGCGCGATTTTGATTGTACGGCCCGGCCCTTGCGTGATGCATTGGCCGGGCTTTTCTTTTCTTTCCCGGCCTTTCAGGAGTTTGAGTGATGAAGATCGGCTTTATCGGCCTGGGCGCCATGGGCCTGCCCATGGCCATCAACCTGGTCAAGGCTGGCCATGACGTTTCAGGCTTCGACTTCAACCCCGCAGCCCTGGAAAAGCTGGCCGCCGCCGGCGGACGCGCCGCTGCCAGCGCTGCCGAGGCTGCAGAGGGAGCCGATTTCTTCGTCCTGATGGTGGTCAATGGCGACCAGGCCCAAGACGTGCTGTTCGGCGCTGGCAGGGCCGCTGACGCACTGCCACCCGGTGCTTGCGTCATTGCCTCGTGTACGCAAGCCCCGGCCCAGGCGGAGGCCTTGGGCGAGGCGCTGTCCGAGCGGCAGATTGCGCTCGTGGACGCACCTGTCTCCGGCGGCGTGCCCGGCGCCGAAGCCGGCACGCTTACCATCATGGCGTCCGCCCCGGCTCACGTCTTCGACAAGGCGCGCGCCGTGCTCGATGTGGTCGGCAGGAACGTCTTTCAGGTTGGCGAGGAACATGGCGCCGGCTCTACCGCCAAGCTGATCAACCAGCTCTTGTGCGGGGTGCATATCGCAGCCGCTGCCGAAGCCCTGCAGCTGGCCGAGGCCGCCGGGGTGAATCCGAAGTCGGTATTCGACATCGTCTCGGTGTCCGCCGCCTCGAGCTGGATGCTCAATGATCGTGGCCCCCGCATGCTGCAGGACTCGCCCGAGGTGCGCTCCGCCGTCGATATATTCGTCAAGGATCTCGGCATCGTTCTCGATCATGGCCGCGCTGCGCGCCACGGCCTGCCGCTGTCGGCAGCCGCCCACCAGATGTTCCTGGCAGCCTCCGGTGCCGGTCACGGCAAGGCCGATGACAGCCAGGTGATCCGCGCCTATCGTTCGCTGAATTCAAAACCCTCCACCGCCGGAGATTGATAAAATGACGTCGTCCTTCAACCAGCCGCTTGGCGGCAACGACATGCCCCGCTTTGCCGGCCCCACCACCATGATGCGCCTGCCAATGGCGAAGGGTGCGCGCGGGCTGGATGCCTGCTTCGTCGGCATTCCACTCGACATCGGCACCTCGAACCGCTCCGGCACGCGTCATGGACCGCGCCAGATCCGCGCTGAAAGCTGCATGCTGAGGCCCTACAACATGGCGACGGGCGCTGCCCCGTTCGACTCGCTCCAGGTGGCGGACATCGGCGACGTGGCGATCAACACCTTCGACCTGAAGAAATCGGTGAAGCTGATCGAGAAGGCCTATGACCGCATTCTCGCGCAAGACTGCATCCCGCTGACGCTGGGCGGCGACCACACGCTGGTGCTGCCCATCCTG
>NZ_JBARVQ010000705.1:0-2098 GCF_049646345.1 Albidovulum sp.
GGAGTCGGCCCGCTCGCCTCGGCGAAGGCGGCGCGCTGGATGCGCTCCAACGTGCCCGGCATTCACATCCCCGACGCGGTGATCGAGCGGATGGAGAAGACGGCGAAGCCGGCGGCGGAAGGCAAGCGGATCTGCGTCGAACTGATCCAGCAGATCCGCGAGATCAAGGGCGTGGCCGGCGTCCATGTCATGGCCTACAGGCGCGAACATCAGGTGTCCGAGATCATTCTGGACTCCGGTGTTTTGTCTGACCGCAAACCGCAGCGACGGGGAGCGGAGCGCCGGGAACGCCCGGAGTAGCAGGGGGCGTTATTCAAAGACGTATCCGAACCCTTCGGACCCGCCTGTCACGGTCACGCGGGTCAGGTTGCGCCCGTCCAGCTTGTGGTTCAGCACCTGACGGCTGAGGTCCGGCAGAAGCGTATTCGTCAGGATCGCGTCGATCATCCGCCCGCCTGACTCGATCTCGGTGCAGCGCGCCTTGATCAGGTCCATGAGGCCTTCGCCGATCACCAGTTCCGCATCGTGGCCTTCCAGCAGCCGCTTCGCAATGCCGCGCATCTTGTGACCAGCGATAGCCTCGATCATCGCGTCCGAGAGAGGATAGTAGGGGATCGTGACCACCCGTCCCAGCAATGCCGCCGGGAAGGTCTGCAAGAGCGGCGCGCGCAGCGATGCCGTCAGCTCGTCCAGTTTGGCCTTGGTCTTGCCCTCCTCGGTCATCACCATGATCTCATCGGTGCCGACATTCGAGGTCAGCAGGATCAGCGTGTTCTTGAAGTCGATCCGTCGCCCTTCGCTATCATCCATCATCCCCTTGTCGAAGACTTGAAAGAAAATCTCGTGCACATCCGGATGCGCCTTTTCGACCTCGTCGAGCAGGATCACCGAATAGGGCCTGCGCCGCACCGCCTCGGTCAGAATGCCGCCCTTGCCGTAGCCAACGTAGCCCGGCGGCGCGCCTTTCAGGGTGGACACCGTATGCGCCTCCTGAAACTCGCTCATATTGATCGAGATGAGGTTCTGTTCGCCGCCATAAAGCGCCTCGGCCAGCGCCAGGGCGGTCTCGGTCTTGCCGACGCCCGAGGGGCCGCAGAGCATGAAGACACCGATCGGTTTTTCCGGCGCACCAAGGCCAGCGTAAGAGGTTTGGATGCGGTTCGCGATCATCTCCATCGCGTGATCCTGCCCGACAACGCGGTCCGAGAGCGTCCCGGCCAGCGCCAGCGCCCGTTCGGTCTGGCTGGCCAGCATCCGCCCCGTCGGGATGCCGGTCCAGTCCTGCACGACCGAAGCCACAGCATTGCGGTCAACCGAAGGCAGGATCAGCGGGCGTTCGCCCTGCGCCACGGCCAGATCCGCCATCTTGGCGCGCAACTCGGTCAGGATCTTGTCGCGTTCCTCGGGGCTGAGGGCTGCCGGAGGGACTACGGCTGGCGCGTCGTCCGTTATCTCCTCCTCCGGTGGCAGGTCGCCCGCCGTTCCGGTCTCATCGATCTCGACACCAGAGCGGCGAAGCTGGGCGCGCAGATCAAGGATCGCCTCCACCAGCGCCTTCTCGGCCTCCCAGCGTTCGGTCGCCGCGGTGAGTTCCGTTTCCGTGACAGCCAAAGCCGCATCGACGTCGGACTGACGGTCCGCCACGTCGATGCCGATGGCTTCCTCGCGTTCGATGATGCCCGCCTCGATCTCCAGCGCCTGTTTGCGGCGCTCTATATCCTCGACCTCGGCCGGGGTCGCATGTTGGCTGACGGCGACGCGGGCGCAGGACGTATCCAGAAGGCTGATCGCCTTGTCAGGCAACTGCCGCGACGGGATGTAGCGATGCGACAAAGCCACCGCCGCCTCAATCGCCTCATCGAGAATTTCGACCTTGTGGTGTTTTTCCAGCACTGCCGCGACACCCCGGCACATGCGGATGGCGGCCTCTTCGGAAGGTTCCTCGACCTTGATCACCTGAAAGCGGCGGGTGAGTGCCGGGTCCTTCTCGATATGCTCCTTGTATTCGGCCCATGTCGTTGCGGCGACCGTCCGGAGTTCTCCCCGCGCCAGCGCCGGTTTCAGCAGGTTTGCCGCATCGCCCGTGCCCGCTGCCCCG
>NZ_JBARVQ010000706.1:0-1649 GCF_049646345.1 Albidovulum sp.
TCCGTCCATGCTGTCTGGGCGGCGGGATCGGCTTCGATCAGGTCGGCGGATCGAGTCCGCGCATGGGCAAGCAGACCGGCGATCCATTCGACATGCTGTTCGCAGGCCAGAACCATGTTGGCCAGCACCGAAGGGCTGCCGGGGCCATTGATCAGGAACAGGTTCGGAAACCCGGCGACGGCGAGGCCGAGATAGGTCGCGGGGCCGTCGCGCCACCGGTCCTTCAGCGCGACGCCATCGCGGCCCCGGATGTCGATCCGTTCAAGCGCGCCGGTCATCGCATGAAAGCCGGTCGCCAGAACCAGCGTGTCGAAGTCATGAACCGCTCCGGCGGTACGCAGGCCGGTTTCGGTGATCGTCGTGATCGGATCGGACCGGAGGTCGACCAGCGTGACGTTGTCGCGGTTGAAGTTCTCGTAATAACCGGTATCCACGCAAAGCCGCTTGGCGCCAAAGGGATAATCCTTCGGGCACAGGCGTTCGGCCACGTCCGGGTCGGCGACCATGGCGCGGATCTTGTTGCGGACGAACTCGGCGGCCAGTTCGTTGGCCCTGGGATCGGTCATCACGTCGCGAAAGGCGTACTGGAAATTGAACCCGCCCTGCCGCCAGCGCTGTTCGAAGGCGGCGTCGCGCTCGGACGGCGACAAGTCGAGGATCGACACGACCGACTCCTCGGCATAGTCGCCAGCGCCGGAGGCCCGCGACCGGGCACGCAGCGCGGGGTAGTCGCGTTTCATCGCCGCGCGTCGCGTCTCTGGCATCGGCCCGTTCCATGCCGGAATCGAGAAATTCGCGGTCCGCTGAAAGACTGTCAGCCTGCGCGCCTGAGCCGCGATCAGCGGTATCGACTGGACGCCGGAAGACCCGGTGCCGATCAGCCCGACATCGTGGCCGGTCAGGTCGACGCCGTCCTGCGGCCATTCCGCGGTATGCAGCACGCGACCCGCGAACCGGTCCAGTCCGGGGATGTCGGGCAGGTTGGGCACCGACAGGCACCCGGTCGCCATGATCAGGTGCCGCGCCTCGGCCTCATCGCCCCGATCAGTGTCGATCTTCCAGAGGCGTCGCACCGGATCGAACCGGGCCGACAGGACGCGCGTTTCAAGAAGGATGTCGCGCCGCAACCCGAAGCGGTCGGCCACATGGTTGGCATAGTGCAGGATGTCGGGCTGCACCGCATAGCGATCCGGCCAGACCCAGTCCTGCTGGAGATCCTCGGAAAACGAATAGGAATAGCTCATGCTTTCCACGTCGCATCGCGCGCCGGGATAGCGGTTCCAGTACCATGTGCCGCCGACGCCGGACCCGGCTTCGATCACCGTGGCGCTCAACCCCAGAAGCCGGGCGCGGTACAGCATGTAAAGGCCCGCAAACCCTGCGCCGACGATGATGACGTCCTTGGTCGCTGGCACGCCGATGCTCCGGTTCCGAGGGCGGGGACCGCGATGGTTGAACGGTCGAACAGGATTTTGGATATACATCCAAAAATGGATCGAGGCAAGGTGGGGCGGTGCGCCGATCCCGCCGGATCGCCTGCGCGACCGGTTCCCGAGCGCCGTTCGTGCCGGTCCGGGACCGGCCGGCGGCGCCTACTGCGGCAGATGCCGGGAAGCCCAGACAGCGGCCTGCGTGCGATTGTTGACACT
>NZ_JBARVQ010000707.1:0-5678 GCF_049646345.1 Albidovulum sp.
AAGTCGATCAGCAGCGCATCTCCGGCCTGTATTTCATAATCGTCGCGGGCATGGGCATGGGAATGGGCGGAATTGTCCGAGGCCGCAACCAGCGCGCCAAAGGCCTGATCGTCAGCCCCATGGGCAAAGAGGGCGGCGACAAGGATGCGTTCGACCTGCGCTTCGGTCATGCCCGCCTTGACCTGATCCAGCGTTTCGCCAAGGGCGGTTTCGGATATCCGGATCGCCTCGGAAAGGGCCGCGATTTCCGCGCGTGTTTTCTTCAGCCGCAATCCGGCGATCCGGGTTTCGCCATCGATGACATTGAGGCCGGGATTGGCCGAGGTCAGCGCGTGATGGGTAAAGACCCGCATCACCTGACCTTCGACAGCGACCGATCCAAGCGGCAGATGGCCTGCCATGGCCAGAAACGCGTCATTGTAGCCGGTCTGGTCGCGCCAGTCGAAAACCTCGCCCTCAAAGCCGAGCTTGGCAAAGGAGGTCAGTTCAAGATTGGGAACAAGGGCCGCGGGCGTGCCCTCGGCCGGAATGACAATAACCATCGGTCGTTCATTGGTGCCGAAGGACGCGTCATAGAGGCGTTCGAAATTCGGCCCTGGCACGAGTGCCACGGCATCAACACCCAAATCGCGCGCAATCGCACGATGTGCGGCGTAACGGTCGGTCATGAACTGTATCCCCCCGGGGAAGAAAGGCGGGGCCAATGCGGCCCCGCTAATTTTTATTGTTATTATTCAGTCAGATCGACGCCATAGAAGATATGGCCGCCGAGCGGGTGGACCTTGTAGCCGGTCACTTTCGGGTTGATCGGCATGAACACGACCGAATGTGCGATCGTGGCCCAGGGCGCTTCACGCTTGAAGACAACCTGTGCTTCTTCATAAAGCCGGGTGCGTTCTGCCGGGTCCGAGGCAACCTTGGCCTTCTGGATCAGGTCTTCGAACTCGTCGTTGCACCACTGGGCGCGGTTGGAGCCGCCGACACCGTCACAGCCAAGAAGCACGGCCAGGAAGTTGTCCGGGTCGCCGTTGTCACCGGTCCAGCCCAGCAGTACCGCGCCGTCGCGATCCTCGGCCTTCGACCGGTCAAGATATTCGCCCCATTCGTAAGAGACGATCTCGACATTGACGCCGATCTTGGCCATGTCCGCCTGCATCAGTTCGGCCATGCGGCGGGCATTCGGATTGTAGGGGCGCTGCACCGGCATTGCCCAGATCTTCATGTTGAGATCGGTCACACCCTCGGCGGCCAAAGCGGCCTTGGCGGCCTCCGGATCGTAGGGGTCGTCCACAATCGCGTCGTTATAGGACCAGATGGTCGGCGGGATCGGGTTCTTGGCGACCTGACCCGAGCCCTGGAACACAACATCGATGATCGCCTGCTTGTCGATCGCCATGTTCAGCGCCTTGCGGACATTGGTATTGTCGAAGGGCGCGACCTTGGTGTTGTAAGCCAGATAGCCGACATTCAGGCCTTCCTGCTCAAGCATGGTCACATCCGGATCGGCCTTCATCGCCTCGATATCGGCCGGGTTCGGATAGGGCATAACATGGCATTCGCCTGCCTTCAGCTTCTGATAGCGCACGCTCGCATCCGGCGTGATCGCAAAGACCAGATCATCGATAGGCGAGGCACCGCGCCAGTAATCGGCATTGGCCTTGTAACGGACAACGGCGTCCTTCTGATAGGCGACGAAGCTGAACGGACCGGTGCCGATCGGGGCCTGATTGACCATTTCCGGCGTACCGGCTGCAAGCATCGCGTCGGCATATTCCTTCGACACGATCGAGGCGAAGCCCATCGCGAGGTTCGAAATCATCGGCGCTTCGGGCCGGTTCAGGACGAACTTGACCGTGTAGTCGTCAACCTTGACGATTTCCTTGATCAGGTCCGGCATCGACATGCCGTTGAAGTATTCCCAAGTGCCGCCGGAAACCTGATTGTACGGGTTTTCGGCATTGCCCTGACGATCGAAGGAAAAGATCACATCATCCGCGTTGAAGTCGCGCGTCGGGGTGAACTGGTCGTTCGAATGGAATTTGACGCCCTGACGCAGGTGGAACGTGTATTCCAGCCCGTCTTCCGACGCTTCCCAGCTTTCGGCAAGGCCCGGGATGACATTGGTGGTGCCGGTCTCAAAGAGAACCAGCTTGTCATAGATCGTGTGCTCGGAGGCGTCGAAGGTGGTGCCGGACGTGTAAAGCGCCGCATCGAAGCCTTCGGGCGAGCCTTCCGAACAATAGACCAGAGTCTTGGCGGAGGCAGCACCCACGCTGAGTGCGGTTAGTACAAGGCCGGTGGCGAGTTGGTATCTGAGGTTCATGTCTTGCTCCCAGGTGTTGAAGTTATTGTTTTTCTTCAGGTTATTGCTGTCATTTCAGGGGTTGAAATGGCAGGTGGTATCCCCGGCCCGCTCATTGGGGGCGGTCGGGGCATCTTCTGGCGCGGCGGGCGGGCATCATTCTCCATCCTCCCGCAATCCGGTGGCGAGCGAGGGTACGATGGGGGCCGCGCGGGTGGGGCCGTGGAACAGCTCCAGCGTGCCGGTCCACAGCACCTTGGCCCAGTCGCCGCTGTCATTGTACCAGCCATGCGGCCGGTTGCCGCTGTAATGCAGGCTGTCGCCCACCTGCATGCGAAACTCCTCACCCTCCAGCACCTGCACGACCGAACCTTCGAGGACGACGACGATCTCTTCGCCCTCATGGCTGACGGTTTCAGACCGGTAGCCGGGCGGGACATGCAGGATGAACGAGGACAACTGGCTGCCGGGAAATTCTGCGCCGATGCGTTCGTAGACGACGGATGACCCGTCGATGGAGAATTTGGGCCGGTTGGCGGCGATGGTCAGCGCGTCGGCGGGGCGCGGCGTGGCGATGAAGTAATCCAGCCCGACGCCAAGCGCCTTGGCGATCTGCGCCAGCGTTCCAAGGGTCGGGGTCGCATTGTCGCGTTCCAGCTGGCTGAGATACCCGACCGAGACGCCGGAACTTTCGCCCAGTTCCTGTAGCGTGATCGCCAGTTTCCTGCGGCGGCCGCGAATGAGCGGGCCGATACTGGTCGTCGTCTGCGGCAGCGGGCGTGACAAGTGTTCTCAATCCGAGTCGTGTGAATTCCTATGCTACGACAATAATTTTTTTTGTCACGCTAAAAAGAATGTTAACCCGGCGTCAGGTGCGGGTCGGCGTTTCGATCCTTATATGTCATGCGATTGGCGATTTTCCGCATCAGTGTGGAATTCCAGATGGTTGCGCCGGGGCCAATCGCCATTCGTAACATACCGCTCCGGGTGGGCGTGCGGCCCTTTTGCGCCGGGCGTCACCACGGGTTCCGGGCTGACATGACCGCTGATCGGGGGCAATTGTACGGTCTCTGGTCGGTGGCAAGGCCGTTGACATGTCCGCCGTCCGGTCGCGATCTATCGCCTGATGCCGCTGGCCTTCGGTCGGTCGCCTTGGCTAAACTGCGCCGGGAAGGGAGGGCCGCATGATCCGACGCATACTGGCGCTGATGCTTTTTCTTGCCCTCGCAGGGGGTGTGACCGGTGTGGTCTGGTGGCGGGCGCTGAACGATGCGCTGACACGGCTGGAGGAACGCGGACGCGCCGATCTGGCTTTGGCGGGCGATCGGCTGCTTGGGCAGTTGCAGCGCTACCGGGAAATGACGGTTCTCATGGCCGACCATCCGCAGGTGCTGCGCCTCGCGCTTGAGCCCGATACCGGGCCCGCAGAGGTTGACCTGCTGCTGCGCCGCACCGCCGACATGACCCGCTCGGACGAATTGCATATGACGGATGCGAAAGGGCGGGTTGTCGCCTCATCCGGGGCGGTGCATGGGGCCGATCTTGGCCCGACCCCCTATTTCCGCCGTGCGATGCAGGGGGCCTTGGGGTTTCACCATGAAATCGATCCGGCAAGCGGACGGCGGCTCTTTGTCTATGCGGCACCGATCTTTTCGCCCGAAGGCCCGGTTGCCGGGGCGCTGATCACCCGGATCGAGACAGAAGCGGTCGAGGTCACATGGCGCGGTGAACCGATGATCGTCTTCTTCACCGACAGTGACGGCATTGCGTTCGTGTCGAACCGGGATGAGCTTGTGCTGGTCCGGCTGGACCTTCTGCCTCATGGCGAAGGGGAGGTGCCTGCGGACCTGCTTCACCGCCAGGTGCGCCAGATCGGCCGGCATGAAATCTGGGATGTCGATGGCGGGCCCTATCTGCCAGCCCGCGCCCTGCACCTGACCCGTGACCTGCCTGTGATCGAAATGACGGGTGAGGCGCTTGTGAACGTCGCCCCGGCCGAACGGCAGGCCCTGTTGCAGGCGCTTCTGGTCGCGGCGGCCTGTATTGTCATCGGCACGGCCCTCTATGCGCTGCTGGAACGCCGCCGGGCCCTGGGTGTGCAGCTTGCTGCCGAGGCCGAGGCGAATGCGCGGCTGGAAAGCCGGGTCGATGAACGCACACGCGAACTTTCCGAGGCCAACGAACAGCTTCACCGCGCGCAGGCGGACCTCGTCCGGGCGGGCAAGCTGTCGGCGCTTGGTCAGATGTCGGCCGGGATCAGCCATGAACTCAACCAGCCCTTGATGGCGATCCAGTCCTATGCCGAAAATGCCGGTCTGTTTCTTGATCGGGGCGAGCCTGCGAAGACCGCTGACAACCTCGGCCGGATCAATGACCTTGCCCGCCGCATGGGGCGGATCATCAAGAACCTGCGCGCCTTCGCCCGGCAGGAAAGCGAAGCGATGAGCGATGTCGATCTGGCTCAGGTCGTGGCGGCTGCACTGGAGCTGAGCGAGGCGCGGTTGCACGCGGCGGGCGTCAGCGTCAACTGGACACCCCCCGGTCATGCGGTCTGGGCCCGTGGCGGCGAGGTGCGGTTGCAACAGGTGGTCATGAACCTGCTTGCCAATGCGGCCGATGCCATGACCGAGGGCGGGACGGTGGCGATCCGTGTCAGCAGCAAGGAGGCCAGGGTGCATCTGTCTGTGGCCGACAGCGGACCCGGCATCAAGGAACCCGACCGGGTTTTTGATCCTTTCTATTCGACCAAGGAAGTCGGCGCGAGTGAAGGGATGGGACTGGGCCTGTCGATCTCTTACGGGATCGTGCAAAGCTTCGGCGGGGCGATCACTGGCCGTAACCGGCCAGAGGGTGGTGCCGAATTCACCATTGAACTTGATGCTGCGCGTAAGGCGAGGGCCGCATGACGGAACGGGTGCTTTTGGTCGATGACGACCGCGCCGTGCGCGAGGCTTTGGGCCAGACGCTGGAACTTGCTGGGCTGAGGCCGGTTCTCGCCTCAAGTTTCATCGAGGCAAAGGACCATATCGCCCGCGACTTCGCGGGGGTGGTCGTGTCTGATATCCGAATGCCGGGGCGGGACGGCTTTCACCTTCTTGACCATGCGCGCAAGACCGACCCGGACCTTCCGGTGATCCTCTTGACCGGCGAAGGCGATGTGCCGATGGCGGTGCGCGCGATGGCGGAAGGCGCGCATTCGTTCCTTGAAAAGCCCTGCGCCCCGGCGGATTTCCTGTCGGTCGTCGAAAAGGCGCTCAAGGCGCGGGCCCTTGTGCTCGAAAACCGCCGGCTGCGCCTGCAGATCGAGGCCGGGGATGCGGCGTCGCGGATGCTGTTCGGACAGTCCCCGCAGGCCGATGCGTTGCGACGCGAGGTC
>NZ_JBARVQ010000708.1:0-6377 GCF_049646345.1 Albidovulum sp.
CGGTGAGCCCATTCCGATGACTGCCCGCAAGTCGGGGGCCCTGAAGGGGCGGGCCGAGGTGCCGGGGGACAAGTCGATCTCGCACCGCTCGCTGATCCTCGGCGCGATGGCGGTGGGCGAGACGCGCGTCACCGGGCTTCTGGAAGGGCAGGACGTTCTCGATACCGCGAAGGCGATGCGGGCCTTCGGGGCCGAGGTGGTGCAGCATGGGCCGGGTGAATGGTCGGTGCATGGCGTGGGCGTCGGTGGGTTCGCCGAGCCTGCGAATGTCATTGATTGCGGCAATTCCGGCACCGGGGTGCGGCTGATCATGGGCTGCATGGCGACCTCACCCATCACCGCGACTTTCACAGGCGATGCCAGCCTCAACAAGCGGCCGATGGGCCGGGTGACTGATCCTTTGGCGCTTTTCGGGGCGACAGCCTATGGGCGTCAGGGCGGGCGCCTGCCGATGACCATCGTCGGCGCGGCCGATCCGGTGCCGGTGCGCTACACCGTGCCGATGCCCTCGGCGCAGGTGAAATCGGCGGTGCTGCTGGCCGGGCTGAACGCGCCGGGGCAAACGGTGGTGATCGAGAAGGAACCGACCCGCGACCATTCGGAACGCATGCTGCGCGGTTTCGGGGCCGAGCTGACGGTCGAGCAAACCGATGAGGGTCATGTCATCTCCCTGACCGGCCAGCCCGAGCTTCGCCCGCAAACTGTCGCCGTGCCCCGCGATCCGTCTTCGGCCGCCTTTCCCGTGTGTGCTGCCCTGATCGTCGAGGGTTCGGATATCCTCGTCCCCGGCGTCAGCCAGAACCCGACCCGCAACGGGCTTTACACCACTCTGGTGGAGATGGGCGCCGATATTGAATTCCAGAACCCGCGCGAGGAGGGCGGCGAGCCGGTCGCCGATCTGCGCGTAAAGGCATCGTCGCTGAAAGGCATCGAAGTCCCGCCAGAACGCGCGGCCTCCATGATCGACGAATATCCGGTTCTGTCGGTGGTCGCGGCTTTTGCCGAGGGCAGGACCGTGATGCGCGGGGTCAAGGAATTGCGTGTCAAGGAAAGCGACCGCATTGATGCGATGGCGCGCGGGCTGGAGGCCTGCGGCGTGATGATCGAGGAAGATGAGGATACGCTTATCGTCCACGGGATGGGGCCGGGTGGCGTGCCGGGCGGGGCGACCTGCAAATCCCATCTCGACCACCGGATCGCCATGTCGTTCCTGGTTCTTGGCCTTGCCGCGCAAAAGCCGGTCAGCGTCGATGACGGTTCGCCTATCGCCACCTCGTTTCCAGTCTTTGAGGGACTGATGACCGGGCTTGGTGCATCGGTCGAGCGGTCGAACCGGTGACAGACGCCGCGTTCAGGGCGGCCGCTGTCACGGCGGCGCTTTTGTTCGTTGCGATGATTGTCACCAGCCCGATGGGCTGCGGCGGGGTCTGGACGCTCTGTACCTTCGATGCGCCGCATCTGCCCTATGGGGCCGGGACGGCGCGGGCCTATCTGGCGGCGTTGTCGGACGGGGCGTTGTGGCGGTATCTCTGGATCGTGCAGGCGCTCGACCTGATCTTTCCGGCACTGCTTTGCATCACCTTGCGCGAGGCGTTTGAGCGCTGGGCGCCGGAGGCGTTGGCGCGGCGGCTTTCGAAACTGGCGGTTTTCGAGACCGGGGTCGACTATCTGGAAAATGCGTTGATCCGGGCGATGCTGAAAAATCCCGACGGGTTTGCCGATGTCATTGCCACCGCGACAAGCCTGATGACGCTTCTCAAGTGGCTCTTGCTCGCGCTGCTGTTCGGCGCGCTGGCGCGGCTCTGGCTTGGACAAAGGCGCGCGCCCCGGTAGGGACGCGCGCGAGGTTGGGTCAGAGGTCGGTTGCGGCGACGTGCTCGATCTTCGCCCAGTTCTGGGTGGCATTGGTCAGCGCGCCCGCGACGTCCTCAAGGAAGAGTTCGCGCGTCTTGGCGTTGAGGAAGACGTAGAGTTTGCCCTCATGCACGACTGCATGGCGCGGATCGCCGTCGAACTTCTTGCCGACCGAGACGCCATAGGTGCAGAACCCGCCGTTCTGCGGCTCGAAAGCTGTCGGGTTGGCGTCGAATTCAGCCTTGTTCTCGGCCGTCGCGAAGTAATAGGCAGCGCCGTTCAGGACGGATGAGAACTCGCCCTCGCCAGTGATCACATCTCCGTTGACCACTGCGACCGGATCGGCACCGTGCAGCCCGACGGGCGCCCCGGCATAGGACAGGCCCGGCGCGACGTTCAACTCGTCGGCGGCGAAGGCGGGGGCGGCGAAGACTGGCAAAGCGGCGGTCAGGGCGGCGATGAGAAGCGTCGTTTTCATGGGTTTTCCTTTCTGTGGTGACGGGGCACTGGCCCCGGTTCACCGCAGATAGGCAGGGGGCTGCGGCCCGCCCATGACAGCCCGTCCCGTTCGCTTTCCCGATCGTCCCGAACGCGCCAGCGCCTCTTCGGCAAGCTGCGCCCCACCCCAGAACCCGGCAACTGTTGGTCCGGTCCGACGCCTTTCGCGGAAGAAGAAGGACAGTATCTCATGTAGGACCACGCGCCGCCCCATGTGGGAATACCAGCGCATGGCATGGCGGATCTCGGGGTCGGGGTGCAGGTACGTACGCCAGAGCGCCCTTGGCCTCAGTTGCAGAACGGCCTCGATAATCTTGACCCACAGGAAGACCCGCCAGGCGGGCACGTTCGGAGTTTCCAGAACCTGATGCTTGTAGTCCCAGAGCCTGAGATCATTCTGGATCACCCGCCGGGTCGCGGATTGCGCATGGAACGGCGTCCAGCGGTGGGGCGTGGCGTAGATCGACATGACCTGATCGGGGTCATAGGCCAGAAGCTGGCGTAACATGCGCCAGTAATCGCGGTCGGTTTCCTCCTCGAACCCCACGGCGAAGGTGCAAAGGCCGATCATGCCGTGCTGGCGCAGAAGCCGGATCGCCTCGCGGTCCTTCGAGCGGCTACCACCCTTTTTGATCGCCTTCAGGGTTGCCTCATCTGTACCCTCCATCCCCAGAAGAAAGCGCAACACGCCTGCCTTCTTGTAAAGGTGCAGGATATCGGCATCCCGCACGATGTCATCTGCGCGGGTCGATCCGATGATCGTGACCTTCACGTCCTCGGCGATCAGCGCCTCAAGGAACGCCTTCCAGGTGCTGCGGGAGGAGGTGGGGTTCTCGTCCGCAAGGTTGATCAGTTCGACGCCGTGGTCGCGGACCAGCAGCGCGATCTCGGCCGCGAACCGGGCCGGATCGCGGTGCCGCCAGCGGGTCCAGAAGCCGCGCTGGCCACAATAGGTGCAAAGATGCGGGCAGCCGCGCGAGAATTGCAGGATCACCGCCCGCCGCCCGCCCCAATAGGAATGTGCCGCGAAGTCGATCAGTTCCCAGCCGATGCGAACGCTGTCAAGGTCGGTCAGCATCGGGGCTGAAGGTGTTGCAACTGGCCTGCCGTTTTCCCGGTAGGCCAGACCGGCAATTTCGCCGAGCGGCTGGCGGGCAGCGAGGGCCGCGATCAGGGCAGGCGTGGTCACCTCGCCCTCGCCCCGCACGATGATGTCGATCTCGGGCACCCCGGTCAGCACGTCCTGCCAGTGATAGGTCGGGAAGACGCCGCCATAGATGATCGTCACATCTGGCCGGGCGCGTTTCAGGGCGCGGGCGATCTGCACCACTGTCGGATGGGCGGAACTGGACCCGGAATGGCCGATCAACACGGCGTCCGGGCGGTCAAAAAGGCATTCGACCACGATCTGTGCCATCTCCATCGGGCCGGGATCGGAATTGACCAGCCGCACCTCGTGGCCCGCGTCGATCAGGGGGCCGCCGATGCAGAGAAGGCCGAAGGGCGGCAGATGTTCGCCGGGGATACGGCTGCCGATGGCGGTATGGGGCGGGTTCAGAAGGGTCAGGCGCATGGGGTCTCCGGTCCGTTGGTCAGACCGGAAATAGCGCGACAGGCAGCAGGCGACGGTGACGGCTTCAGCAGAATGTCAGCAGAGCGTGGCAACTTTCCCGACGGTCACGCCCTGCATCCTGGCCTGCCGTGCCACCTTGTCCCAGCCAGTGTCGCGCGCAGTCAGGATCGCGTCGGAAAGCAGGGTCACGTTATATCCACGCTGTAGTGCCGCCAGACAAGTGCTGCGAACGCAGTGCTCGCCGTCCAGACCGGCGATCCGCAAATGCGCGGCATCATGTTGTGCAAGCAGGCGGTCGAGTTCGCCGGATGCGAATGCATCCTTGACCTCTTTGCTCACAACATGGTCCGACAGGGCGGCAACCTCCGGCACAAGCTCGCTGCCTGCCGTACCGTCCATCCCCTTGCCGCCGAGAGCGAGCCGCGCAAGCAGCCGCAGGGACGGGCTGCGGACCGCCTGCCGGACCGCGATCACCGGGCATCCGTTCCTTCGCGCCTGAAGCGCTGCCCGGGATACCGCGTCCAGGGCCTGGGCTCGTAGCTCGGTCGGATAGGGGCCGTCGTCGAGGAAATCCTTCTGCATGTCGATCAGCAGAAGGGCGGTTCCCTGACGCCGGTCACCGATATGTTCGGCCCGGCTTACCCGGACGAAGCGCCAAAGCGTGATGGCGAGCCAGAGAAAGACGGCTAGGGTGGCTATCGAAACCGCGAGTATCATGTCGGCTCCTCCCCGTTGATCTGCCGGAACGCGGAAATCAGCCCTTCGCTGACCCGCTTCGCAGCAGCGATGTCGGCCGGGTCGAACTGCCGGGCGATCCTTGCGACAATGTCCGCCTCACGGGTCAGGGCCTTGCTGATCGCATCGCGACCCGCCTTAGTCAGGTCCACCAGATGTGATGCCTTGTGGGCCGGGTTCGCGTGACGCGCGGTGAATCCCGCGGCCTCTGTCTCGTTGACCATAAGTTGGACGTATTGGCGCTGAATCGACAGGCGCCGCGCCAATGCGGGCACGGTCATCGACCCGTCCGACATGAGGATCTCCAGCACTGCGCGCATTCGCACAGTCAGGCCAGAGCCATCGAGGCCTGCGGCAACGGCGGCTTCAATCTGCTGAAGCAGGGGCCGGGTCTGCCAGATGATTGTGTATAGATCCTTCATGACATGTATATTGGCAGAATGACATTAATAATGTCAATAATGCCGAATTGAGCTTGCCGATACTTTGGCCTAGTCAGAGTACCGGAGGAGTCGACGCATGATCTTCACGGTGGCAATCGACGGACCGGCAGCAGCGGGCAAGGGCACGATCAGCAGGGCTGTGGCCCGGCACTTCGGTTTTGCCCATCTCGATACCGGGCTGCTCTACCGGGCTGTGGGGGCCAAGGGCGGCGATCCGGTCGTGGCAGCACAGAGCCTGAGCGAAGCTGACCTGACCCGCGATGATCTGCGGACGCTGGAGGCCGGGCAGACCGCCAGCCGGGTCGCCGTCATCCCCGAAGTGAGGGCGGCGCTAACCGAGTTTCAGCGCAGCTTCGCCCGACGCGAGGGCGGAGCGGTTCTGGACGGCCGCGACATCGGTACGGTGATCTGCCCCGAGGCAGAGGTGAAACTTTTCGTCACCGCCAGCGCCGAGGTCCGCGCCCACCGCCGCTGGCTGGAAGTGGGCGGCGACGAGGCGCAGGTTCTGGCCGAGGTGATCGAGCGCGACAAAAGGGATGCAGAACGGGCCACGGCACCGCTGAAGGCGGCCGAGGATGCGGTGGTGTTGGATACATCTGACCTGACGGTCGACAGCGCAGTGGCCGACGCGATCGAAATCGTTGCAACCCGGCTTGCCCTTTGCGGGGAAGAGATCCGACTGGATGCCTCCGGCTGGAAAGACGAAAGCGATGTCTGGACCGCGATGTCGGACGCGTTGAAATTTCCGGACTGGCACGGGCGGAACCTCGACGCGCTGTATGACAGTCTTGGCGGAGGTATCAATGGGCGAGAGGCGCCCTTTGCACTGGTAGTATCTGGTCTGGCAACGGCCGGGCCGAGGGCACGCGATCTTGTCGGAATGATCGCAGCGGTTTTTGATGATGCGCGCGACTACGGCATCCCAGTCACGCTGGTCGAACGTTCACGCTGACTTTCAGCGGCGACAAACGTGCAGCCTGCTCCGACGAAACGCCTTACTTGGTTCGTCATTTGCCATTATGTGCCTATTCGGCGTTTGACAATATTGCATGGTTAGCCAGATAGCGCCTTCGCGCTTGCCTTCCACGCCCTTTCCGCCTATACGCGCGCCTGTCGAACAGGCCGGAAGTGCTTGGGACCAATGAGGACGCGCAGGGTCGGCTACCACCGGCCCTGATTGTTTTCGTAAGTCCCGCATCCCGGCGAGACCCATCAAAGACCGGCGGAGCCAACCGCATGGCCAGAAACATGTAGATAAAGGAACTGAACACGCA
>NZ_JBARVQ010000709.1:0-1564 GCF_049646345.1 Albidovulum sp.
ACCTGATGCAGACGCTGCCAACCTTCGTCTATCTGATCCCCGCGATCATCTTTTTCGGCCTTGGCATGGTGCCGGGCCTGTTGGCGACCGTGGTCTTCGTCCTGCCCGCGCCGATCCGGCTGACCCATCTTGGCGTTTCCTCGACGCCGAAGGCCCTGACCGAGGCGTTGACCGCCTTTGGCGCTACCAAGCGGCAGGTGCTGTTCAAGGCCGAACTGCCTTACGCCTTTCCGCAGATCATGGCGGGGCTGAACCAGACCATCATGCTGTCGCTCTCGATGGTCGTCATCGCAGCCTTGGTTGGCGCCAGCGGCCTTGGCGTGCCGGTCATGCGGGCACTGCAATCGGTGAACACGGCGCTTGGTTTTGAAAGCGGCTTTGTGATTGTGGTCGTGGCCATCGTGCTCGACCGGATGCTGCGGCGGGGGGATATGTGATGGGCGCGGATAAAATGAACGGAACCGACATCGCCGTCGAGTTCGACAAGGTCAATATCGTCTTCGGCGATCATCCCGACCGTGCCTTGCCGATGATGGACAAGGGCATGAGCCGCAGCGACATCCAGAAGGCGACCGGGCAGGTTCTGGGCGTCCACGATTGTTCGCTGACCGTGGCCAAGGGCGAGATCCTAGTCCTGATGGGGCTGTCGGGGTCCGGTAAATCAACGCTTCTGCGCGCGGTGAACGGGCTCAATCCGGTCTGCCGCGGCGCGGTGACGATCCACGATGACGGCTGGTCCTGCGAGGTTGGTGGCGCTTCGGTGCCCGATCTTCTCAAGGTGCGCCGCGAATGCGTGGCAATGGTCTTTCAGCAATTTGGATTGTTGCCCTGGCGGACGGTGCGCGAGAATGTCGGCCTCGGCCTTGAGCTTGGCGGCCAGTCGGTCACCGAGCGGCAGGCGAAGGTCGATGAACAGCTTGCGCTTGTGGGTCTGTCGGACTGGGCCGAGCGCAAGGTGGGTGAGCTGTCGGGCGGCATGCAGCAGCGCGTGGGCCTTGCCCGCGCCTTCGCGACCGACGCACCGATCCTGCTGATGGACGAACCCTTCTCGGCCCTCGATCCCTTGATCCGCACCCGGTTGCAGGACGAGTTGCTGGAATTGCAGAAGAAACTGCACCGCACGATCATCTTCGTCAGCCATGACCTTGATGAGGCTTTCAAGATCGGCAACCGTATCGCGCTGATGGAGGGCGGCCGGATCGTGCAATGCGGCACCGCGCGCGAGATCATTGCCAATCCGGTCTCTGACTATGTCGCAGAATTCGTCGCCCACATGAACCCGCTTGGGGTGCTGAAAGCCTCTGACATCATGGAGCCGGGCCCGATCCGCGCCCCGAACACGCCCTATGTTGACCCCGAAGCCCCGGTCCGCGAAGTGATGGAACGCCTGCGCGAGGTTCCCGCCCTCTCTGTGACCGAAGGCGGCAAGACACTGGGGCGCATCACGCGGGAAAGCGTGATCGGACGGCTGCTTGACCCGCGGGGGTAAGATCGCTCTCGGGATGTTGCGGACATCCGCGACGCCCCCTTCGCCCGGAATCAAGCGCGAAGCGCGCCGGGCGAG
>NZ_JBARVQ010000710.1:0-11920 GCF_049646345.1 Albidovulum sp.
TGCACAATATGATGCTGCCGCACGGGCCCGACCGCGAGGCGTTCGAGAAGGCCTCAAACGCCAATCTCGGGCCCGACAAACTCGACGATACCATGTCCTTCATGTTCGAAACGCGCTTCCCCCAACACCTGACCGTGTTCGCCGCCAAGGAAGCGCCGTTGCAGGACGACTATATCGACTGCTGGACCTCGCTTGAGAAGAAATTCGACGGTACACCGGGCCGGAAATGAAGCTTTATACCTACTGGCGATCCACCGCGTCCTATCGCGTGCGGATCGCCCTGAACCTCAAGGGCGTGACCTATGCGCCGGTCCCGGTCGATCTGGTCAAGGGTACCCAGCGCAACGCGGATTATGCCGCACTGAACCCATCGGGTCTGGTCCCTGTGCTGGCGCTCGACGACGGAACCGTCCTGACCCAGTCGCTTGCGATCATCGACTGGCTGGAAGCCACGCATCCTGAACCGCCTCTGCTGCCAACAGACGCGGTGCAGCGGGCGCGGGTTCTGGCGGCGGCCCATCTCATCGCGATGGATGTCCACCCGGTCAATAACCTGCGGGTCGTGCAGCATCTTGGCACACAGTTCAACGCGACCGCCGAGGATAAGGCCGCGTGGATGCGTCATTGGATGGCACTGGGGTTCAATGCCCTGCAACAGATGATCGACCCGGCAACACCTTTCGCCTTCGGGGATACCCCGACACTTGCCGATATCTGCCTTGTCGCTCAGATTTACAATGCTCGGCGCTGGGGGCTGGATCTTACCCCATATCCCCGGCTGACCGCCATCGACGCCCGCGCCCGCGCCTTGCCTGCATTCGACATGGCCGGACCCGACGCGCAACCAGACGCCCCAAAGACGCAAGGACCGACATGCCACTGATGAAATCCTGGATCGAAAGCGCCAATGACCCGGACGGGCCCTTTCCGCTCAACAACCTGCCCTATGGCGTGTTTTCAACCGAGGACACGGAACCGCGCTGCGGGGTCGCGATCGGCGACATGATCGTCGATCTCGCGGCTTTGGAGGAGGATGGCATCCTGCAAGCCGCTTCTGAGCCGGTGCTGGACGTGCCGTTCTGGAACGACTTCATGGAACTGGGGCCAAAGGTCTGGGACGCCTACCGCGCGCAGTTGCAGGCCTTGCTGGCCGAGGGCGCTGAACGGGTGGCAGAGCCCTATCTGGTGCCGATGACCGAGGCGCGGATGCATCTGCCGTTCCTCGTCTCGGAATACACCGATTTCTATGCCGGTCGGCATCACGCCGAAAATGTGGGTACCATGTTTCGGGGCAAGGACAACGCGCTGCCGCCGAACTGGTTGTCGATCCCCATCGGCTATAACGGCCGGGCATCCTCAGTTGTTGTCTCGGGCACACCGGTCCGGCGGCCATGGGGACAGGTGAAGGGGCCGGATGACGACCTGCCCCGCTTCGCGCCCTCGGCCCGCTTCGATATCGAGTTGGAGATGGGCGCGATCGTGGGCCTGCCCTCTGAAGGGCCGGTGACGGTGGCCGAGGCCGATCAGATGATCTTCGGTTATGTCCTCTTGAACGACTGGTCGGCGCGCGACATTCAGGCCTGGGAATACCAGCCGCTGGGCCCGTTCCAGGCCAAGGCGACAGCGACGACGATTTCACCCTGGATCGTGACCCGAGCGGCCTTGGAGCCGTTCCGCATCAACACCCCCGACCGCGCCCGCCCGCTATTGCCCTACCTTCAGGAACCGGGGCCGATGCTTTACGATATCGACCTTGCGGTGACACTGGCACCCGAGGGCAAGACGCCGACCACCATCGTCCGCACCAATTACTGCGAGATGTACTATTCCGCCGCCCAGCAACTGGCGCATCACACCACCTCAGGCTGCCCGATGAATACCGGCGATCTTCTGGGCTCCGGCACGATCTCCGGGCCGGAAAGGGACAGTCGCGGCAGCCTTCTGGAACTGAGCTGGGGCGGTAAAGAGCCTGTTTCGCTGGATAGCGGCGGCACCCGCAGCTTCATCGAAGACGGCGACACGCTGACCCTTTCGGGCCATGCAAGCGGTGACGGCTACCGCATCGGTTTCGGCACCTGCGCCGGGCAGATCCTGCCCGCGCTCGACAACCCCTATGCAAGGAGCTGACATGGCCAAGGCATTCGCGTCGCAAGGCGACCTGACCGAGAAGAAGACCAGCTTCACCGAGATCGGCGAAGGGCTTTATGCCTTCACCGCCGAGGGCGATCCGAATTCCGGCGTCATCATCGGCGATGACAGCGTCATGGTGATCGAGGCGCAGGCAACGCCGCGGCTGGCGCAGAAGGTCATCGACTGCATCCGCGAGGTGACGGACAAACCCATCACCCATCTGGCGCTGACCCATTACCACGCCGTCCGCGTGCTCGGCGCTTCGGCCTTCGATGCGGGTCAGGTGATCATGAGCGAGAAGGCCCGCTCAATGGTTGTCGAACGCGGGCAAGAGGACTGGGACAGCGAGTTTGCCCGCTTCCCCCGGCTTTTTCAGAGGCATGAGGAGATCCCCGGCCTGACATGGCCCACGACGACGTTTCACGGTCGGATGAGTGTCTATCTCGGCCAAAGACGCGTCGATCTCATGCATCTGGGCCGGGCGCATACGGCGGGCGACATCGTCATCTATGTACCCGATCAGAACGTAATGTTCACCGGCGACATCGTCGAAGATCACTCGGCCTGCTATTGCGGAGACGGGCATTTCCATGACTGGCCCGGCACGCTGGAGGCGATCCGGGCTTGGGATGTCGATGCCATCGCACCGGGCCGGGGCGACGCGCTGGTCGGGCGCGACCGGGTCAATGCAGCACTCGGCAGCACTGCCGATTTTGTGACCTCAACCTACCGATCGGTGGCAAAGGTCGCACTGGGCGGTGGAACGTTGAAAGAGGCGATGGCGGCCTGCCGCGCGGTCTGCGACCCGAAATTCGGCGATTACGCGATCTACGAACATTGCCTGCCCTTCAATGTCGCCCGCGCCTATGACGAGGCGCGTGACATCGACACGCCCCGCATCTGGACCGCCGAACGCGACCGCGAGATGTGGGAGGCGTTGCAGGGCTAAGCCATGGCGAAGGTCTTTGAAACGCCGCTTTACCCCTATGCCCGCAGCGCCGATCAGGATGCGCCTGCGCCGGTCCGCCATCCGGTCGTGATCATCGGCGCGGGGCCGGTGGGGCTGACGGCAGCCATCGACCTTGCCCGGTCGGGAGTGCCGGTCGTGGTACTGGACGATAATGACAAGGTCAGTTTCGGCAGCCGCGCCATCTGTTTCGCCAAACGCCCGCTGGAGATCCTCGACCGGCTCGGCTGCGGGCAGGAGATGGTTGACAAGGGTGTGGTCTGGAACACCGGCAAGGTCTTTTTTCAGGACCGCAAGGTCTATGACTTCAATCTCCTGCCGGAGGATGGTCACCGCCGCCCCGCCTTCATCAACCTTCAGCAATACTATTTCGAAGATTTCCTCGTCCGCCGGGCGCATGCCCTGATTGCAGAAGGCGCGCCGCTGGGGATCAGAGGCAAGAACAAGGTCATCGCAGTCGCGCCCGGCACCGATCACGTAACACTGGACGTTGAGACACCTGACGGGTCCTACCGGCTGGAAGCCAACTGGCTGATCGCCTGCGACGGCGCCGGATCGCCCACCCGCTCCATGCTGGGGCTCGATTTCACCGGCCGGGTGTTTGAAGACAACTTCCTGATCGCCGATGTGGTGATGGAGGCCGATTTCCCGACCGAACGCTGGTTCTGGTTCGATCCGCCTTTCAACAAGGGCCAGTCGGCGCTCTTGCACAAGCAACCCGACGGGGTCTGGCGCATCGATCTGCAGCTTGGTTGGGACATCGACAAAGAGGTGGAAAAGCAGCCCGAACGAGTGATCCCGCGCCTGAGGGCCATGCTGGGAGAGGATGTGAAGTTCGAACTGGAATGGGTGTCCATCTACACGTTTCAGTGCCGGAGGATGGAGAAGTTCCGCCATGGCCGCGTCATCTTTGCCGGCGACAGCGCCCATCAGGTCAGCCCGTTTGGCGCGCGCGGGGCGAATTCGGGCGTGCAGGACACCGACAACCTTTGCTGGAAGCTGAAGCTGGTGCTGGACGGGCTGGCACCGGAAAGCCTGATGGACAGCTATGACCGGGAACGGGTGCAGGCGGCGGATGAGAATATCCTCAATTCCAGTCGCTCCACCGATTTCATCACGCCAAAATCGGAAATCAGCCGCATCTTCCGCGATGCGGTGCTGGATCTGTCCGAGGCGTTTGCCTTTGCCCGACCGATTGTGAATTCGGGGCGGCTGTCGGTGCCCTCGACCCATGACGGTTCGCCCCTGAATGGACCCGATGCGTCAGATCTGCCCGCGCGCACCCGCCCCGGTGCGCCTGCATCCGATGCGCCCACCCGCGACGGGTGGCTGCTGGACCGGCTCGGCGATGGTTTTCGTCTGGTGTCGCTGGGGGTTGAGGTGCCTGACAGCATCGAACAGGACGGGATCATCGTTAAGGCGCTCCGTCTGGACCCCGATGAAAGCCCCGATCTGGCCGAACGCTATCTTGGCAGGGCAGGAACCGCCCTTTACCTCATTCGCCCAGACCAACACATCGCCGCGCGCTGGATCGCCTTTGACGAAATCGCAGTGCATGCCGCCATCAGAACCGCCACCGGCCAGAACGAGGAAGGATAGAATGGGACAATTGACCCTGACCCCGAACATCCCCGACCCGGACGGATTCTATGCCGAATTGCTGGCCGCACATGAAGGCCGCGACAAGGCCAGTTCCGACGCGCTCAATGCCCGTCTGGTGCTGGTGCTTGCCAACCATATCGGCGATCGGGATGTGCTTACGGCAGCCCTGAAAGCCGCCATCACAGCCGGGCGCTGAGGCCTTTGCGTACCCGCCCGTCGTCAGAATGAAATGGCGGCCCCGATAGGATTCGAACCTATGACCTACCGCTTAGGAGGCGGTCGCTCTATCCCCTGAGCTACGGGGCCGCATGAGCATGGCGGGTCCGGTCAGGTAGCGCATCACCATCCCTGCCACCCGATTGTGGATAGTTCGGCATGAAGAGGTTGGCAAGCGGACATGACAACCCTCCGGTTGCTGCCGAACACACGCGTGGCTCATGTCCCAATACGCATTCGGCCACTCTTCCCACAGATTTCTGTTTACCAACTTGATGCTATTGTCTGCGGGGTTTCCGGGCCGTGAGAGGATTGGCTTCAAATGATCCAGTGCTCACGGGGCAGAATACTCGGACCTCTGTCCCGGCATTGACAGAAGGCCTGCGGTGTCACTCGAGTTTAAGTACATCGCGGATGCGCAACACGTCTTTGGCCGTAAGAGCCCGGCGCGTGACTGTCCGGCCGTCAGGGTCGATCAGCTCATAGGTGCTGCCGGACACGATCTCTTGCCAGCCGCGATAATCGGTGATCGCGATATGCCCGCGCCCTTCGTCGATTTCCACGACGGCGCGGACCTCCTTTTGCGACCCACGCCGCCTTGCGGCGGACTGGAGACGACGCAGCCGGTTGATGTCGTAGCGACGGGCGCGGTGACTGTCGACGATCCGACCCCGCCGGTCGAGCTTTTCAAACCGGCCATTGCGGATGCGTTCGGTATGGCCGTCGGAAAACTGGATATGAATGCCATCGCCGCCGAACACCGATTTGTCCCCGCCCGAGCGGGAGGAGCCTTTGCCAGAATTACCGCTGCCAGAGCCACTGTTGCCGGACCCCGAGCCGCTGTTTCCTGATCCGCCACCCGATCCAGAACCGCTTGGGCCCGATGATCCGGACGCGCCGCCGCTGGAGCCTGAACCGCTATTCCCCGATCCGCTGTTGCTGGAGCCCGACCCACTATTGCCGGAACCAGAACCGCTGTTACCAGACCCAGATCTACTCGCCGAACTGGAACCCTTCGCCTCGGCGGCGCTCAGGGTTGTAAATGCGGGGGCGCAGTAGGCCCCAAAGGCCAAGGCACCCAGCCGGGCCAGGGCCTTTCGGCGGGACAGGAGCTTTTCGGCATCACCGTTCACGCCTGCCTCTCATCTGACGCTGAGATAAAACAGGAAACAGGCGCGGTGCTGACAGCGCCGCGCCATGTGACGCCAGAAAGCAATAGAAACGCCGTTTCCAAAAGCTCACCTCGACTTTACAGCCACCCGGTTCCGGCACTCTCCCGAACTGGATTCGCCAACAGATACTCGTTACCACTCCACCATACTCGTTCGCGATGACAGTCCAGTGTCCCACATCGCGAGAACTAAGCCAATCTTGCGTGTTTGGCATGACAAAGTCATCCGACCATGGTCGGGCGATCCGAGGCACAATAGCACGAAAAATCATACGACCCGGGGACAAAGTCCCGGGCCGCATGCGGTTTGTTTCCGATCCTTACTCGGCGGCCTGAACGGCTTCGATCTTTTCGACCTTCACGGCCGCGAACTTGAATTCGGGGATCTTGCCGTAAGGATCAAGCGCGGGGTTCGTGAGGATGTTCGCCGCCGCCTCGACATAAGCAAAGGGGACAAAGACCATGTCCTCGGCGATGGCCCGGTCGGCCCGCGCCATGATCTCGATCGATCCCCGCCGGGTCGACAGCCGGATGCGTTCACCAGGTTCGACGCCAAGCCGCTTCAGCGTATCGGGATGCAGCGAGCAGTTGGCCTCGGGCTCCACCGCGTCCAGCACCTTCGACCGCCGGGTCATTGATCCGGTATGCCAGTGTTCCAACTGACGGCCTGTTGTGATGATCATCGGGTATTCTGTATCCGGCACCTCGGCAGGCGGGATGACGCTGGCGGGCGTGAACTTCGCCCGGCCACCCGCGCGCGGGAAGCCGTTGCCGAAAACTATGGGCTGGCCGGGATCTTCGGGCGACAGCGACGGATAGGTCACCGCCCCTTCGTTTTCCAGCCGTTCCCATGTGATGTTGTCGAGGGACTTCATCGTCTTCTTCATCTCGGCGAAGACCTCGCTCGGGTGCGTGTAGGTCCAGCCAAGCCCGATCCGATTGGCCAGATCCATGGTGATCGCCCAATCCTCGCGCGCTTCGCCCGGCGGTGTCACGGCGGCGCGGCCGATCTGGACCTGCCGGTTTGTGTTTGTCACCGTGCCGTTCTTTTCATAGAAGGCGGCGGCAGGCAGGATCACATCGGCATAATTCGCGGTCTCGGTCAGGAAGATATCCTGCACGACGAGGTGGTCGAGCATCGCCAGCGCTTCACGCGCATGGTTCAGGTCGGGGTCCGACATCGCCGGGTTTTCGCCAAGAATATACATGCCCTTGATGTCGCCGTGGTGGACGGCATCGAGGATTTCCGTAACCGTCAGGCCCTTTTCGTTCGAGAAGTCACCCGATCCCCAGACGCCCGAGAACTTGCCGCGGATGCTGTCATCGGTGACGGTCTGGTAGTCGGGCAGGAACATCGGGATCAGGCCCGCATCGGACGCACCTTGCACGTTGTTCTGGCCGCGCAAGGGGTGCAGACCAGTGCCCGGCCGCCCGACATGACCGCACATCAGCGCAAGGCTGATCAGGCAGCGTGAATTGTCGGTGCCGTGGATGTGCTGGGAAATCCCCATGCCCCAGAAGATCATGCCCGATTTAGCGGTTGCGAACTCACGCGCAACGGCGCGCAGCTGATCCGCAGGGATACCGCAGATCGGTTCCATCTTCTCGGGCGTGAAGTTCGCCAGATGCGCCTTCTCGGCCTCCCAGTTCTCGGTATAGGCCTCAATATATTGCCGGTCGTAGAGGCCTTCCTCGACGATCGTGTGCATGATCGCGTTCAGCATGCTGACATCCGCGCCGGGGCGGAATTTCAGCATATGGGTCGCGAAACGGCGCAGGCCCACGCCGCGCGGGTCCATCACGATCAGCTTGCCGCCACGCTTGGTGAACTGCTTGAAATAGGTCGCGGCAACGGGGTGGTTCTCGATCGGGTTGCAGCCGATGACGATGGCGACATCGGCATTCTGGATTTCGTTGAAAGTCGCGGTGACGGCACCGGAGCCCACGTTTTCCAGAAGTGCGGCCACCGAGGAGGCGTGACAAAGCCGGGTGCAGTGGTCGACGTTGTTGTGGCCGAACCCCTGACGGATGAACTTCTGGAAAAGATAAGCCTCTTCGTTCGAACATTTGGCAGACCCGAAGCCCGCAATGGCACGACCGCCGGTCTTTTCAGCCAGCGCCTTCATGCCATTCGCGGCAAAGTCCAGCGCCTCGTCCCAGCTTGCCTCGCGGAAATGCTCCTGCCAGTTCGCCGGATCGACGTTCAGCCCCTTGGCGGGTGCATCCTCGCGCCGGATCAGCGGCTTGGTCAGCCGGTGCGGGTGGTGGATGTAGTCAAAGCCGAAGCGACCCTTGACGCAGAGGCGGCCTTCGTTGGCGGGGCCGTTGATGCCCTCGACATATTTGACCTTGCCGTCCTTGACCTTGAGGCTGACCTGACAGCCAACACCGCAGAACGGGCAGACGGACGTCGTCTCGCTATCGAAATCGGCGTGGTCGCCAACCTCTTGCGTATCGACCACGGTCGCAGGCATCAGGGCGCCGGTCGGGCAGGCCTGAACGCATTCGCCGCAGGCAACGCAGGTCGATTGCCCCATCGGGTCATCCATGTCGAAGACCGGATAGGCGTCATGGCCACGCCCGGCCATGCCGATCACGTCATTGACCTGAACCTCGCGGCAGGCGCGGACACAAAGCCCGCAAGAGATGCAGGCATCAAGGTTGACGCGCATCGCGACATGGCTGTCGTCGAGCAGCGGGATGCGGCTCTTTTCAACCTTCGGGAAGCGGCTGGTGGAAACACCATTGGCCTCGGCCATGTCCCACAGATGCGCGGATTTGTCATGTGCGGTGGCCTGGTCCGGCTGGTCGGCCAGCAGCAGTTCCATCACCATCTCGCGCGACTTCTTGGCGCGGTCGGTGTCGGTCTTGACCACCATGCCGTTCGCCGGATTGCGGCAGCAGGAGGCGGCGAGCACACGCTCGCCCTCCACTTCCACCACGCAGGCACGGCAGTTGCCGTCGGGGCGATAGCCGGTCTGGTCTTTGTGGCAAAGATGCGGGATCACCGTGCCTTCGCGCTTGGCGACGTCCCAGATCGTTTCGCCGGGGGCAGCGGTAACTTCGATGCCGTCGAGGGTGAACTTGATTGCGTCGGTCATGTCAGACCTCATCCGGGAAATGTTTCATCGTCAGGCGGATCGGGTTCGGGGCGGCCTGCCCCAGCCCGCAGATCGAGGCGTCGCCCATGACCTGGCAGAGGTCTTCCAGAAGATCGGCGTCCCATTTCGGGGCCTGCATCAGCTTGACCGCCTTTTCGCAGCCGACCCGGCAGGGCGTACACTGGCCGCAGCTCTCGCTTTCAAAGAAGCGCAGCATGTTCAGCGCGGCCTGCTTGGCGCTGTCCTTGTCCGACAGGACCACGACGGCGGCAGAGCCGATGAAGGTGCCGTGCGGTTGGAGCGTGTCGAAATCCAAGGGCACGTCATGCATCGAAGCGGGCAGAAGGCCGGAGGACGGGCCACCCGGCTGGTAGGCCTTGAAGGTGTGGCCTTCAGCCATGCCGCCACAGGCCTCGATGATATCGGTGATCGTCGATCCGGCGGGCAGAAGGTAGACACCGGGCTTGGCCACGCGACCCGAGACGGAATAGGACCGCAATCCCTTGCGGCCGTTCTTCTCGGTCGAATTCAGTACCTCCGGACCCTCGCGGACGATCCGGGTGACCCAATGCAGGGTTTCGACGTTATGGACCAGCGTCGGCCGGTCGAAGACACCGACGGCGGCAACATAGGGCGGACGCTGGCGCGGGATGCCGCGCTTGCCCTCGATCGATTCGATCATCGCGCTTTCTTCGCCGCAGATATAGGCGCCTGCACCGCGGCGGAGTTCCACCTCGCCCTTCAGGATGATACCCGCTTCTTCCAGCGCGGCAATCTCGCGCCGCAGGATCTCCAGCACGGCGGGGTATTCATCGCGCATGTAGATGAAGCAGCGCTCCGCCTCGACCGCCCAGGCAGCGATCAGCATGCCTTCCAGCATCAGATGCGGGGTCCGTTCAAGATAGTAGCGGTCCTTGAACGTGCCCGGTTCGCCCTCATCGCCATTGACGGCAAGGTAGCGGATGCCCGGATTGGCGCGCACGAAGCCCCATTTGCGGCCCGAGGGGAAGCCAGCGCCGCCAAGTCCGCGCAGGCCAGAGGCGAGCACGGTTTCCTGCACCTTTTCCCAATCGCCGGATTTGCGCAACTCGGCCAGTTTCGCGTAACCACCCGCCGCCTTGTAGGCTGCGAAATCCTCGTAAGCCGGGATCTCGGCGTGGAAATGACCGTCCTTCAGCGCGGCGTCGACCTTGGCCGGGGTCGCATTGTCGATATGCTTGTGGCCGATTTCCAGAACCGGCGCGGTGTCGCAGCGGCCCATGCAGGGCGCGCGCTGCACGCGGATCTTTTTCGGGTCCATGCCTTTTTCCAAGGCGGCGATCAGTGCGTCAGAACCCGCCAGTTCGCAGGAAAGCGACTCGCAGACCCGGATCGTCAGGTCGGGCGGCGGGGTTTCGCCTTCCTTCACCGGGTCGAAATGGGCGTAGAAGGTCGCGACCTCCCAGATTTCTGCCATGCCGGTGCTCAGTTCCTCGGAAAGCGCGCGCAGATGCGGGGCCGAGAGGCAGCCATACTTGTCCTGAATGAGGTGCAGATATTCGATCAACAGGTCACGGCGGCGCGGCCCGTCGCCCAGAAGGGCGCGAACCTCGGCCCAGGCCTGATCCTCAAGCTGGCGACCTTTCGGTGTCTTGCGTCCCTTGCCCCGTCCGGATTTCCAGACGCCGCCTTTGTCGTCGAGTGCCATGGCCACGTATCCCGTCGTACACAGTTCAGGTGCCGCTTGTGTCAAACCGGTCCTATCGGATCAATTTCGCAATCTCGTGGACCGATAGAAGATTTCTATCAATAGCGGCGATTTCCAGTGACGTATCTTCTCATGCCCGAACCAAGGGCAATGGACAGAATGCGCCGCGTTGCGTATCTCGGGCGTCATGATGTGGGATCAGGAAATCGATGCGACGGGGCTTTTGTGCCCCTTGCCCGTCCTGAAGGCGCGCAAGCGCTTGTCGGGCATGGCGCAGGGCGCGGTCCTGCGGCTGATCGCGACCGACCCGGCGGCGGTGATCGACGTGCCGCATTTCTGCGCCGAAGCGGGGCATGAGCTGATTTCAACGGCCGAGGACGGCGCGGCACAGGTCTACCTTATCCGGCGGCGCTGACCGCCCCTTCACGGTGCCGGGCCAGAAAGGCCCGCAGTTCCGCATCCGAGGCACGGTGCCCGGTGAAGGTCTCAAGATAGGTCGGAATGCGCCTGAGGCGCGATTCCAACGTTTCTCTGGTCCCGAGTGCGATGTAGCCCACCTGCGTCAGGTAGATCGCATTGGCACGGATATCGGCCTCTTCCATCCCATAGCCATGGCGTTCGAACATCGCCCGAATGGCCGTTATCCGGGCCCGGTCGGCAACGTCAAAGGCGGTTTTCAACGCACTATCCGTCCGCGCCCAGTTCCGCATCGCGTGGTCAAGATGGGCATCGAAAATGTCGGGCGTGATCCAGCAATCAAAGAGATTGAGGACAGCGGCGTTGATCGTGGGCGCGGCAAGCTCAGTCTGGCGGATCAGGTTGCCGGTGTTCTTGTCCTGCCAGCGGGTAACGAGGGCCGCCAGCAGCGCCTCGCGGTCAGGGAAATGCCAGTAGAAGCTGGTTCGCGACAGGCGCAAACGTTTGGCAAGCGGCAGGATCTTCACCGCCTCGACCCCGCCTTCGATCAGCATCGCATAGGCGGCCTCGATCCAGCCGCTTTCCGTGCCGCGCCAGCCGCGCCCGAGGGGTTCTGCATCATCCATACC
>NZ_JBARVQ010000711.1:0-8461 GCF_049646345.1 Albidovulum sp.
GATCAGGCGTTTTGCCGGGATTGGGCTGGCTGATCCGGCCGGAAGCGATGTTCAGATCCCAAGCACGTCCAGCATATCGTATTCGCCGGGCTTCTGATTCTGCCCCCAAAGCGCGGCCTTCAGCGCACCGCGGGCAAAGATACCCCTGTCGGTGGCAAGGTGGCGGAGCACGATCCGTTCGCCCTCGGCGGCAAAGATCACATCATGTTCACCGACCACATCGCCGCCCCTGATCGCCGCAAAGCCGATATCGCCGCGCTTGCGGGCGCCGGTGATGCCGTCGCGGCCAGAATCGCGGTGATCGGCGAGCGCCACGCCGCGCCCCTCTGCCGCCGCCTCGCCCAGCATGAGCGCGGTGCCAGAGGGCGCGTCGACCTTCATCCGGTGATGCGCCTCGACGATCTCGATATCCCAGTCGGCATCAAGGGCTGCCGCAACCTTTTTCGTGAGCTGGGTCAGCAGGTTGACCCCAAGGCTCATATTGCCTGCGCGCACGATGACCGCATGGCGCGCCGCCGCCCTTATTTTTGCCAGATGCACCTCTTCCATACCGGTCGTGCCGATCACATGGACGGCCCGGGCCTGCGCCGCGAGGGCCGCGAATTCCACCGTCGCGGCGGGGGCGGTGAAGTCAATCACCGCCTGCGCCTTGGCAAAGGCCTGAAGCGGGTCGTCGGTCACCACGACCCCGATCGCGGCCCTGCCCATCGCGGTGCCCAGATCGCGGCCAACCCAGTCGTGGCCTGTCCGTTCCACGGCACCGACCAGCCGCGCCCGGTCCGAGGCGAGGATCGTCCTGACCAGCATCTGACCCATCCGGCCGGAAACACCGGTTACAACGATACCGGGTAAATCTTGGATGTCGGTCATGGTTGTCTCCTGCCTTGGCTTCGGTTTCCTTTAGCCGTTGCCGCCCCCCTTGGCAAAGCCCCGTTGCAGCCGCCCGGAAGCTGGATTACAGGGGAACCATGGCTACGAACCGCTTTTCATCCGGCTCAGGTCCGACCCAACGTCAGCTTCGCGTCGGCGAACTGATGCGCCGGACGCTTTCGGAGGTATTGCAGCGGGGCGACGTGCATAACGACGTCTTGCGCGCGATGTCGATCACCGTGGGCGAAGTGCGGGTTTCAGCCGACCTTCGGGTGGCAACGGTCTATGTCCTGCCGCTCGGCGGCAAGGATGCCGATGAGGCGATGGTCGCACTCAACCGTTCGAAGGGCGAGCTGCGCCATCATGTCGGCAAGGCGATGAAACTGAAATTCGCGCCGGAACTGCGGTTCATGCTGGACGAGACCTTCGACCGCATGGACGAAACCCGGCGGCTTTTGTCGGATGAGCGGGTGCAGCGCGATATCGCAAAACCTGACGATGAAGACGATGATCAGGATCTGGGCTAGGGCCGCAGTCGCGCTGATGCTCATGGCCGGTGCCGCGCTGGCCGAAACCTGCCGCGACATGGTGTTCGAGGATCAGTCCTATGCGATCTGCGATGTGACCGTTGGCGCTGATCTGCAACTGTTCCTGACCGGGGCGGACGACCGGCCCATTGGCACGTTCGACCGGCTGCGCGATCAGGTGGAGGCCGGGGGGCAGCGGCTGGTCTTTGCGATGAATGCCGGCATGTATCATTCCGACCGCGCGCCGGTCGGGCTTTATATCGAGGCCGGGCGCGAAGTGGCGCCCATCGTGACCGCCGAGGGGCCGGGCAATTTCGGGCTGTTGCCGAACGGGGTTTTTTGTATCGGGACCGACAGCTTCGCCGTCGTGGAATCCCGCGCCTTCGCGGCTGCGCCGCCGGATTGCGCCTTTGCCACCCAGTCTGGCCCGATGCTGGTCATCGACGGCGCGCTGCATCCGCGCTTTCTGCCCGATTCCGACTCGCGTTATGTCCGCAACGGCGTTGGCGTCAGCGCCGACGGGCAACGGGCGGTCTTTGCCATTTCCGACGCGCGGGTCACGTTCCATGAATTCGCCCGGCTCTTCCGCGACGGGCTGGGCCTGCCCAACGCGCTTTACTTCGACGGCAAGGTCTCGCGCCTTTATGCGCCCGGGATCGGGCGCGACGATATCGGCTTTCCGATGGGGCCGATGGTGGGGCTTCTCGCACCCGGGCGTTGACGCCGCGCGCCGCATTCGGTAGCTGGCGGCCTTCTTCTGTAAGGAACAAGACATGGCACGCAAGAAGGGTCGCGACATTTCCGGCTGGCTGGTGGTGGACAAGCCTGCGGGCATGACCTCGACCTCGGTCGTGAACAAGGTCCGCTGGGCGCTGGATGCCAAGAAGGCAGGCCATGCCGGAACGCTTGACCCCGACGCAACCGGCGTGCTGGCCGTGGCTTTGGGTGAGGCGACCAAGACCGTACCATACATCACCGATGCGCTGAAATGCTACCGCTTCGCGGTGCGGCTGGGCGTGGCCACAAAGACCGACGATGCCGAGGGCGAGGTGATCGCGACATCCGAGGCGCGGCCCACGGATGACGAAATACGCACCGCTTTGGCCGCGTTCCGGGGCGAAATCATGCAGGTTCCGCCGCAGTTTTCCGCCGTGAAGGTCGACGGGGAACGGGCCTATACCCTTGCCCGCGCGGGGGAAGAGATGGAATTGGCCGCCCGCCCTCTCTGGGTCGAAAACCTTGAGATGACCACGCGGAAGGATGCCGACACGGTCGAGTTGGAAATGGTCTGCGGCAAGGGCGGCTATGTCCGCTCCATCGCCCGCGATCTGGGGGCCGCCCTTGGCTGTCATGGCCATGTCACCTGGCTGCACCGCGAATGGTCGGGCCCGTTCGAGGCAAGTGATGGGGTCACGGTCGAGAAGATCGACGAACTGGCCAAAACAGAGGCCCTCGATGCGCTTTTGTTGCCGCTTGAGGTCGGATTGGCCGACCTGCCGGAACTGAAGGCGACGCCGGAAGGTGCGGCACGGCTGAGAAACGGCAATCCCGGCATGGTCTTTGCCTCGGACGTGGACTGGGGCGATGAGGCCTGGGCCAGCCATCAGGGCCGGGCCGTCGCGGTCGGGGTCTACAAATCGGGCGAATTGCACCCGAGCCGGGTCTTCAATCTCTGACATCTGAACCGTAGGGCTGACCGCCCCACCGGCAATCTTCCCCAGAAAACCGCGGCATCCGGCAGGTTTCAACCTGACCGTTCGCCGCGCTCACGGGATGCGTCAGAAGGTCAGAGCATGCATGTTTACCTGTAAGCCTCTGATTGAGTAATTGACTCTGATCAGAGCGCGACACTCCGAGAAGATCGGTCGGCCCAAAACCGGCCAAAAGGCCATTAAATAAATATATTTTGTGACCAATACCCAAGCACGACCCTATCCATATGTTACCATTTTGACGGGAGTTTCATTATGCCAAACCCAAGGGAAACGGCGGCCTGACAGGCAATAAACACAGCAATTCGATCACAGGCGGAACCGCAGATGACCTGATTTCCGGTCTGGGAGGCACCGACACCCTGTCGGGCCTCGACGGCAATGACACTCTGGATGGTGGCACCGGCAATGACAGCCTTTTGGGCGGCGCGGGCGACGATCTGCTGCTTGGTGGTGCTGGCGACGATACTCTGGCCTCAGGCCCCGGTAACGACACGGTGGATGGCGGCACAGGCAGCGATGTCGCGATACTTGAAGGCAATCGCGACAGCTATACGGTTCAGCAGATCGATGCGGTCACGGTTCAGGTGACAGGTGCGGGTGGCACGGTTCTGTTCACCAATGTCGAAAGCTTCACTTTCGACGATGTAACGATGAGTTTTGACGAACTGGTCTACATCCCCGTTCCGAACCTTGCCGCCGGGGGGCTGAGCCTGTCGGACACCTCGCTCGCACCCGGCGAAAGCGGCATTGTCAGTTTCGACGTGATCTCGGACGGCGAAACCGATTCGAGCGCCGGTGCCGTGTTGGAAATCGTGACGAGCGCCGGGGTACCCGTCACCACCGTGAGGCTTGCCGACATTGCAGCGCTCGGCGCGGGCCAGAGCACATCGCTCAGCTTCGATCTTGCCAGCCTTGATCTGCCGCCGGGCGACTATTCCGTCCGCGCGGTAATCGATCCGTCTGACGTACTCAATGAGCTGGACGAAACCGACAATACGTCCGCGTGGCAGAGCTTCACGGTTGAAACGCCGGTCCACGACGTCGCCATGACCTCTGTTGGGATCAACGCAGCGGCATCGGACTTTGACAACAACGGCGGGGCCACGCTTGTCTTCGACATCGCACTCTCGAACAACGGAAATGTCGACAGTGGCTCACAGAACGTACAGCTTTACATAACCGTCGCGACTGCCGGAGGCGGAACCGAACAAGTGCTGATCGACACAGTTCCAGTATCGCTCGCACCAGGTGGAACCTTGACCCTCAGCCATACTGTTGCGCTTGACCCGTCGATCCCGGCAGGTAGCTGGCAAGTGACTGCCGTGCTTGATCCTGCCAGCGGGCAACCCGACGACAACACCGGAAACAACAGCGCCACAGCGATGGTCACGCTGGTCGGCGGCACTACCTATGGCACCGGCGGGGATGACCTGATGGCGGGCAGCGCAGTCGATGACATCATTCTCGCAGGCGCGGGCAATGATACGATCCTGGCGAGCGGCGGCAGCGATACGGTCGATGGCGGGGCCGGACACGACACGCTCGATCTGTCAGGACTTGACCATGGCGTGGCGATTTCGGGCGGTGTCGGTCAATCCGGCACGATCGCGCCGGATTGGGACCTTGACGTCACGATCATGAATTTCAGCGGGATTGAAACCGTGATCGGAACCGACTTCGACGACGACGCGATCTTTTTCAATTCCGACGCTTTCGTATTCCATGCAGGCGCTGGCAATGACAATGTTTACGGCTCGGATCACGGCGATACGCTGAATGGCGGCGATGGGGATGACGTTCTGATCGGCCTTGGCGGTGACGACGTGATCTCACTGGGTGAGGGCAACGACATCTACTATCTGGCCTATTTCTACGCGAGCGAAGGCTTGGCTCAGGGCGCGGATGTCGTAAGCGATTTCAACGCGGCCGAGGATCAGCTCTATTTCGGATATGATGCCAGTTCCGGCCCCGTCAATCCGCTGGCGCTGGCAACGCAGACTGCCGAGGGTGTGCTTTTTGACTACGGCACCGGCAGTTCGGTTCTCTTGCTCGACGTGGATCTTGCCGATCTCAACGCAATGAATGTCATCGCGTATGACATTGAGCTGGTTGGGGTTGGCGTATAACGAACGCAGCCGGGGCATTTAGGGGTGCCCCGGCCCTCACGGACGGCCGTGCATCCCCGAGCATCCAGACGGGAGTGCTGTCAGAGACTAAGTCCGACCTTCCGGCCTTCGTGGAACGCATAGGGCGCCTGCCGGGGCGCGGCGGCATCGCCGATGAGGTGGGTTTCGATGCCGTCGAGGTCGGTCGAGAGCGGGTCGAAGGCGCGGTTGGTCGTCGACATGACGAGTGCGGAGGCGTCGATCCGGCTCTCTGCCCCGGTCAGCATGTTGTGGATCGTCGCGCCATTCCCATGCCATTCGGCGATAAGGTGTTCGGTCAGGAAGGTGACGCCGAGCTGCGCAAGTCGGGGCCGCAGCGGGATGTCGGATGAGGTGCGGGCCAGTTCCTTGCCGATGAAGGGTTCGGGCGTGACGATTGTCACCTTCAGGCCGCGCTCGGCCATGGCCCAGGCGGTGCCCAGCCCGCGCCAGTGGCCGCCCTCGTCATAAAGGATCACATGATCGCCGAGCTTCGCCTCACGCCGCATCACGTCCTCGGGCGACCAGACATTGCCCCTGTCTATGCCGGGCAGCCGGTCTGCCCCCGGCATCCAGCGCTGGAACCCGTCCTCATCGGGCAGTGATCCGGTGGCGAGCACCACGGCCTCCGGTTTCAGCGCGCGGATGTCTTCGGCCTCGGCGTAGCTGTTCAGATGCAGCCGGACCTGCAGCTTTTCGAATTGCCGCTCATACCAGTCCATCAGGTCGAGGATCTGCGCCCTGCGTGGCTGTTCGCCCGCCAGCCGGAACTGGCCGCCGATCCTCGGTTGCGCTTCGAAGATATCGACGCGGTGGCCGCGTTCTGCGGCCACCCTCGCGGCTTCCAATCCCGCCGGGCCAGCGCCCACGACAACCACGCGGCGCTGCTTCTCGGCGGTGGTGAACCGGTCGCCGCCCCATTCGAATTCGCGCCCCGCAGAGGGGTTGATCAGGCAGGAAATCCAGTAATCGCGGCTGCGACGCCCCCAGCACATCTGGTTGCAGGAAATGCAGCCCCGCACGTCCTCGGCCCGTCCCTCGGCGGTCTTCCGCGCCAGATGCGGATCGGCGATCTGGCCGCGCACGATGGAAACCAGATCGGCCTGCCCCGAGGCGATTACCGCCTCGGCATTTTCCGGCGTGCGGATATGCGCCTCGGACGTGATCTTGGCGTGCTTGACGACCTTCTTCAGTTCTTCGGTAAAGGGGGCGGTCAGCTTTTCGCCGTAAAGGAAGGTCGGCATCAGCCGCTGGAAATCAAGATAGCCGCCATGGCCGCAGGTGACATAGTCGATATGGCCGGTGGCATCGTGCAAGGACACAATCTCGGCCAAAGCCTCGCCCTGAAGCGTCACGTCATAGGCGTCCGAGGTGCTGATCGCGAGGCCGATGATGAAATCCTCGCCGCAGGCCTTGCGGATGCCCTCGATGATCCGCCGCGACATGCGGGTGCGGTTTTCCAGGCAACCGCCCCATTGGTCGGTGCGCTTGTTCGACCACGGCGCCCAGAACTGGTCAAGAAGCGAATGGTAGGCGCCCCAGACCTCCACCCCCTGAAAGCCGCCTTTTTGGCAGCGGACGGCAGCGGCGATATGGGCCGCGATCAGCTCCTCGATCTCGGCCTCACTCATCGCGTGCGAGCCGTCGCTGTCGTGATAGCTCGGCCCGCCCGACGGCCCCCAATGAGGCGAAACGCTGAGGTCGGAATCGCCGTGCGAACCGATATGATAAAGCTGCTGCAGAAGCACCGCGCCTGCCTCTTTCACCGGCTCGGTGATACGGCGGAAATGTGGAATCACGTCGTCGGTGCCGTGGCGGAAATTGCCGCGGGTCAGAACGCCCGTGCGGTGCACCGGCATCGGTTCGGCCACGATCATCGCGGCGCCCCCCAACGCACGCTCCAATAGATAGGCGCCAAAGCGCGGCCCCGGCAGGCCCATATCGGACATGTTCGCGGTATGGGCGCCAAAGACGATGCGATTGCGCAGCATCTGGCCACGCAAGGTGATCGGGGAAAGAAGGTGGGGATGGGTCGTCATCGTTTGGCAGAACTCTTGCTTGAGCCTTCGGGGGTGAGCCCGTCCCGGGCCTGACCCGGGACCTCTTGCCGAGCCCGGGCAGAGGCCCCGGAACTTGTCCGGGGCAGGGCCCGGGCCTCAGTACCACGCGTCGGGCATCGAGGCCTTCTTCTTGGTCACGAATTCCTTCAGCGCCTCGTCGATCCCTTCATCAAGATGCGGTGCCTCATATTCGCGCAGGCGCTGCTTCCAGAGCCGGTTGGCCCGCGTGGCCGCATCGTCGCCGCCAGCGGCCTCCCATTTCTCGAAAGGCTCGTTGTCGGCGGTCTCAGAGTCCCAGAACGCGGTCTCGTAATTCGCCATCGTATGGGCACAGCCGAAGAAATGATTGCCGGGGCCTACCTCGGCAAAGGCATCGACCGCCAGCTGATTGTCGTCGATCTTGATCCCGTCGAGATAGGTATGCAGCGCGCCACACAGATCCGCGTCCAGCATGAACTTCTCATAGGACATGGAAAGCAGGCCATCGAGGAAGCCCGCCGAATGCAGGATGAAGTTCGCGCCGCAATGCACCGCGGCCAGCATCGACATCGTGCCCTCGGTCATCGCATGGGCGTCTGGCAGTTTTGAGGTGGTGAAATTGCCCGAACAGCGCAGGGGCAGGTTCAGGCGGCGGGCGAGTTGCCCGATCACCATGGACCCGATTGCCGGTTCCGGCGTGCCGAAAGTGGGCGAGCCGGAGCGGAGCGACATTGACGACAGGAAATTTCCGAAGACAACCGGCGCGCCCTTACGCTCCAGCTGGGTCATCGCGCAGCCCGCCATGGTTTCGGCCAGCGACTGCGCAATCGCGCCCGCATTGGTCACTGGCCCCATCGCGCCACCAAGGATGAAGGGCACGACAACGGCGGCCTGACCCGCGCGCGCATAGGCGCGAAGGCTCTTTGTCATCGTGCCGTCCCAGACCAGGGGCGAGTTGACATTCACATTGCCCATGATGACGCAGTTCTGATCGACAAAATCCGCGCCAAAGACGATCCGCGCCATGTCGATGCTGTCCTCGCTGCGCTCCTCTGCGGTGACCGAGCCGAGGAAGGGCCGGTCGGAATAGCGGATATGGGAATAGACCATGTCGAGATGGCGCTTGTTCACCGGCACATCGGTCGGTTCGCAGATCGTGCCGCCGG
>NZ_JBARVQ010000712.1:0-2518 GCF_049646345.1 Albidovulum sp.
ATTTGCACCAAGATGAAACAGCAGTTGAGGAAAGCCAGATGATCCCCAGTTCCTTCCCGCCTAAAGACGAGATCGCCCGCCTGACCGCGCGGATGCTGCTGGAGATCAAGGCCGTGCATTTCAACGCGGCCGAGCCCTTCATTCTGGCCTCGGGTCTGCCCTCGCCCACCTATATCGACTGCCGCAAGCTGATCTCCTATCCCCGCATCCGTGCGACCCTGATGGATTTCCTGACGGTGACGGTGATGCGGGATGCAGGGTTCGAGGCGTTCGACAATATCGCAGGGGGCGAGACGGCGGGCATTCCCTTTGCCGCCATGGTCGCCGAACGCCTGGCGCTGCCGATGACCTATGTCCGCAAGAAACCCAAAGGCTATGGCCGCAACGCCCGCATCGAAGGCGCGATGAGCGAGGGGCAGCGGGTGTTGCTGGTCGAGGATCTGACCACCGATGGCGGCTCGAAACTGAGCTTCGTCGATGCGATCCGCGAGACCGGTGCGACCTGCGCCCATACCGCCGTCATCTTCTACTACGGCATCTTCCCCGAGACGGTGAAAACGCTCGGCGACCATGGCGTGGCGCTCCATCACCTCTGCACCTGGTGGGACGTACTGGCAGAGGCGCGCGAATCGCAGGCCTTCGATGCCGCGACCATGGCCGAGGTCGAGGCCTTCCTGACCTCGCCGCGCGCCTGGCAGGCTGCGCGATCGAAGACCTGACGCAGGGTCAGGAAAATATCTGCCGCGATACGGCGGCATCACCCCACCCGATGTTGACAGGCCGCCGACAGATGCCGCAACATATGGTTGCGGCGCCGTTGTCCACAGGCCATCCACAGCGATATACAATTTGCGCCGCGCCGCGCGATCGCGCATATCCCTTGGCCATAAACGGGGGACGAAATGAACGACGTGGCGACGATCCGTGCGGTGCAGCCGCAACCGGAAAACGATACGCTTCCGCATAATATCGAGGCCGAGCAGCAGCTTCTCGGCGCGATCCTGACGAATAACGATATCTACGACCGGATCGCGGAGCTGGTGAAAGCCGAGCATTTCTACGAACCGGTGCATCAGCGCATCTTCGAGATCGCTGTCGCGCGGATCCAGAAGAATGCGCTGGCCTCACCCGTGACGCTGAAAGGCTTTCTGGAGGAAGACGAGGGGCTGAAGGCGCTTGGCGGGCCGGCCTATCTGGCCCGGCTCGCCGGTGCGGCCATCTCGGCCTTTGCTGCGCGCGACTATGCGCAGATGATCTATGAGCTGGCCGTGCGCCGCGAATTGATGCGGCTGGGACAGGAGATCACCGACCGCGCCAAGACGATCGTGGTCGATAACGATCCGAAGGACCAGATCACCGAGGCCGAGCAGCGGCTTTACACGCTGGCCGAGCAGGGCACGGTCGAAAAGGGCTTCGTCTCGTTCCTGAAAGCGACGACCGAGGCTGTACAATCGGCGCTGGCCGCCTATCAGCGCGATGGCGGCCTCTCGGGCGTCTCGACCGGTCTTGCCGATCTCGACAAGAAACTTGGGGGTCTGCACCCCTCTGACCTTCTGATCCTTGCCGGGCGGCCTTCGATGGGGAAGACCTCGCTTGCAACCAACATCGCCTTCAACATCGCCAAAGCCTACAAGAAGGGCAAGAAACCCGACGGCAGCGAAGGGGCTGTTCAGGGCGGGGTTGTCGGCTTCTTTTCGCTGGAAATGTCGGCCGAACAGCTGGCCGCGCGGATCCTGTCCGAAGCCTCCGAGGTTCCTTCGGAACAGATCCGCCGCGGCGACATGACCGAGGCCGAGTTTCGTCGCTTCGTCGAGGCGGCGAAGGCGCTGGAGACCTGCCCGCTTTATATCGACGACACGCCCGCCTTGCCGATCAGTCAGGTGACGGCCCGCTGCCGCCGCCTGAAGCGGACCCATGGGCTGGATGTCGTGATGGTTGACTACCTTCAGCTGCTGCGCGGCACCGGAAAGGGCGACAACCGGGTGCAGGAGATTGCCGAAATCTCTATGGGCCTCAAGGCCTTGGCCAAGGAACTTAGCGTCCCCGTAGTGGCGCTCTCGCAGCTATCCCGCCAGGTCGAAAGCCGCGAGGACAAGCGGCCGCAGCTGTCGGACCTGCGCGAATCCGGTTCAATCGAGCAGGATGCTGACGTCGTGATGTTCGTCTACCGGGACGAATACTACAAGGAACGCGAAAAGCCCGGCGATCATGAGCTGGAGAAAATGGCCGCCTGGCAGGAGATCATGGAACAGGTCCATGGCAAGGCCGAGGTGATCATCGGCAAGCAGCGTCATGGTCCCATCGGCACCGTCGAACTCAGCTTCGAAGGCCGCTTCACCCGCTTTGGCAATCTGGTAAAACCCTGGCAGCAGGGCGGTGGCGAATTCTGAGCCGCCCCTCCGTTTAATCCCGCTTGATGTTCCGATCTCGGGACTTAGCTGGCAGTGACGGCACTACATCGCAAGTCAGACGGCAAGCCGACCGTAGGCGCGGCGCAGCTACCGGCGAATGATTGGGC
>NZ_JBARVQ010000713.1:0-7853 GCF_049646345.1 Albidovulum sp.
GTGCTGGCCGTGCTGGCCGCCCCCGCTTTCGCCGATGAACTGAACGTCGTCTGTTCGAACGAACAGGACTGGTGCGACCTGATGGCCTCGAATTTCGAAGCCGCGACCGGTATCGACGTCGCCATGGTCCGCAAGTCGACCGGCGAGACCCTGGCGCAGGTGCGTGCCGAGGCCGGCAATCCCAAGATCGACATCTGGTGGGGTGGTACGGGCGACCCGCATCTTATCGCTGCCGCAGAAGGTCTGAGCGAACCATCCGGTGCCGACACTTCAACGCTGCTGCCCTGGGCTGTGAACATTGCCGAGATTTCCGGCGGCAAGACCATCGGCATCCATGCCGGGGCGCTGGGGATCGCCTATAACGCCGATGTTCTGGCCGAAAAGGGCCTGAACGCACCTGCCTGCTGGAAGGATCTGGCCGATCCCGCCTACAGGGGCGAAATTCAGGTCGCGAACCCCAATTCCTCGGGCACCGCTTACACCGAGCTTGCCACCCTCACTCAGCTTTTCGGCGAGGATGAGGCCTTCAAGCTTCTGGCCGAGATCGGGGCCAACGTGAACCAGTACACCAAGTCCGGATCGGCCCCGTCGAAGGCCGCCGCACGCGGCGAGACCACGATTTCCATCGGCTTCATGCATGACATGGTCAAGCTGCGCAAAACCGGCTTCCCGCTGGAGATCGTCGCACCCTGCGAGGGGACCGGTTACGAGGTCGGCGGCGTGTCGGTGATCAAGGGTGCCAAGAACCCTGACGCCGCGAAGAAATGGGTCGATTTCGTGCTGACCGCCGAGGCGCAGCAGGCCGGATTGCAGGTCGGCGTCTACAACGTGCCCTCGAATTCCGGTGCCACGCTTGACCCGGATTCGCCCGACCTCTCTTCGATCAAACTGATCGACTATGACTTCGCCACCTATGGCGCATCGGACACCCGCGAACGCCTTCTGGCGCGCTGGGATGCCGAGGTGAAGGGCGCCGGTGGCGCGGTCGAAGAGTAAGCCAAAGGCCGGGCCGCCAGAGGATCTGGCGGCCTGCCACCCCGAAAGCGGGACAATCAAGGAAGTGCGGCGATGAAGCGGACGGCGGGGCTCTGGCTCCTGATCGGGCTTGTGGGCTATGCCCTTTTGCCCTGGTACATGGTGTCTGGCGGGGTCTTTGGCCTTGGCTGGCTGGCGGAAATGTCCGGCGACGGGGCTGCTCCCGCCCTCTGGCAGGTCATTCTGCATGGTAAATGGTGGCTATCCGGTCCGCTTCCGGCCTTCGCCGCCGCAGCAGCGGTGCTTGGGTTCGTGCATGGTCAGACAGCCATGGCGCGCGGGCTTGTCGTCGTTGCGGCGGCGGGGCTTGGGCTTCTGATCGCTCAGGGGCTTTTGATCCCCGGCACTGCCGCGCGGTTCGGCTGGATCGCGGGCGAGGGCCAGCCCGGCATGGGCGCGGGGGCTTTCGTCACCGCGCTCGCGCTTCTCCTGATCCTGACCACCGGCATTTCCGGTCTTGGCCGGGGCCGGGGCGATGCCTTTGTGACCGGCCTCATCGGCCTGATCGTGGCGCTGGTCGCAACCTTCGTCTTCTACCCCGTCGCCCATGTCCTGATCCGCGCGTTCGAGATGAAGGGCGGCGCAGGTTACGGCGTGTCAGAATTCCTCAGACGCTTCTTTTCCGCCGATCTCTGGGGGCTCGGCTGCCTGGTCGGCGGGGACTGCGGTCCGGCGATCAATTCGCTGATCCTGGGGCTGATGACCGGGGCGGGGACAACCGCGCTTGGCCTTGCCTTCGCGCTGATCTTCACCCGGACCGGGTTCCGCGCCAAGCCGCTTTTGCGGGTTCTTACGATCATTCCAATCATCACGCCGCCCTTCGTCATCGGCCTTGCCCTGATCCTGCTTTTCGGCCGCGCGGGCACGGTGACAGAGTTCTTCGCCGACGCTTTCGGCTGGGAAAAGACCCGCTGGCTCTATGGCTTCGGCGGCATCTACCTGGCACAGATGCTCTCGTTCACGCCCATCGCCTTTCTGGTGCTGATCGGCGTGGTCGAAGGCGTCAGCCCGTCGATGGAGGAGGCGAGCCAGACGCTGGATGCCGACCGCTGGCAGACCTTCCGCTATGTCTCCCTGCCGCTGATGCGCCCCGGGCTGGCCAATGCCTTCCTTCTCGGTTTCATCGAAAGCCTTGCCGATTTCGGCAATCCGCTGGTGCTGGGGGGCAATTTCAACGTGCTTTCGACCGAGATCTATTTCGCCATCGTCGGCGCGGTCGCCGACCCCGCCAAGGCCGCGATCCTGTCAATCGCGCTTCTGGCGATGACGCTTGGTGCCTTTCTGGTCCAGCGCCGCTGGGTCGGCAAGAAATCCTACGCCACGGTCACCGGCAAGGCGGATTCGGGGCGTCATTCCGCGCTGAACCCCACCTTGCGCTGGGCCTGCTACCTGACAGCGCTGCCCTGGGCCGCCTTCACCGCCGCGATCTATTCGATGATCGTCTTCGGGTCCTTCGTGAAGCTCTGGGGCTACAACCACTCCTTCACGCTTGAGCATTACATCCGCGCCTTTTCAGTCTCGTTCACCGACGGCATCCGCTTCACCGGTTCAGCCTGGGACAGCTATTTCACCACGCTGACCATCGCCGGCATCTCGGCCCCGCTCACGGCTTTTGTCGGCCTCGCGACCGCCTATCTGCTGGTGCGCCAGAAATTCGCGGGCAAAGAGGCGTTCGAGTTCTCGACCATGCTTTCCTTCGCCATCCCCGGCACGGTGATCGGCGTGGCCTATGTCATGGCCTTCAACTTCCCGCCGATCGAGCTGACGGGAACCTCGATCATCCTCATCCTCGTCTTCGTCTTCCGCAACATGCCGGTGGGCGTGCGGGGCGGGATCGCGGCCATGTCGCAACTTGATCGCAGCCTTGATGAGGCCTCGATCATGCTGGGCGCGAACAGCTTCACCACCGCCCGCCGGGTGATCGCTCCGCTGCTTGGCCCCGCGATCCTTGCCGCCCTGACCTACAGTTTCGTACGCGCCATCACCTCGGTCTCGGCCGTCATCTTCCTCGTCTCGGCCCGGCACAACATGGCGACCTCGTTCATCGTCGGCCGCGTCGAAAACGGCGAATTCGGCTTTGCCATCGCCTATTCGGCGGTGCTGATCCTGACCATGCTCGCCGCCATCCTCATCCTGCAACTTCTCATTGGCAAACGCCGCCTGCGCCGGGCGGATCGTGTCGAGACCTGACCATCGGAGACCCCAGATGCTGAACAAGACCCCAAAAGGCTCCGTCCGCTTCGAAGGCGTGGTCAAACGCTTCGGCGAGGTGACGGCGCTGAAACCGCTCGACCTCGACATCGCGCCGGGCACACTCGTCACGCTGCTCGGCCCCTCGGGCTGCGGCAAGACCACAACGCTCCGGCTGATCGCAGGGCTGGAAAGCGCCACCGAGGGCCGTATTCTGATCGGCGGCCATGACGTGACGCATCTGTCGGCGACCTATCGCAAGGTCTCGATGGTCTTTCAGTCCTACGCGCTCTTTCCGCATATGACGGTGATCGAAAACGTGGCCTACGGCCTGACCGTCAAACGCATACCCAAGGCCGAGGCCCATGCCCGCGCCGAGGAGGGGCTGGAGATGGTCGGGCTCAAAGGCTTTGGCAAACGCCTGCCCTCTGAACTCTCCGGCGGCCAGCAACAGCGCGTGGCCGTCGCCCGCGCCATCGTGCTGGAACCCGAGGTGCTGCTGCTGGATGAACCTCTGTCGAACCTTGATGCGAAACTCCGCCGTCACGTGCGCGAGGAAATCCGCCAGATCCAGCAGCGGCTGGGCCTGACCGCAGTCTATGTCACCCATGATCAGGAAGAGGCGATGGCGGTCTCAGACCGGATCATCGTGATGAAGAATGCCGGGATCGCCCAGGAAGGCACGCCGCGCGACCTTTACGAACGCCCCGCGAATGAATTCATCGCCGACTTCATCGGTGACGCGAACCTTTTGCCGTGCGAGGTCTCCGGGCATGGCGACAGTGGAACCACCATCCGGCTGGGCGGCGAGAGCCTGACCCTTCCGAACGCAGAGGCGCCTCTCGGTAGCGCTGCGTTGGTCCTACGGCCTCATCAGGTGCGCATCTCCCGCGTGCCCGCACCCGGCAGCTTCGCCGCCGAGGTCAGTTATGCCGCCTATCTCGGAAACCAGATCCAGTACACGCTGACCAGCGCATTGGGAGAGGTCTTTGCCGTCGTGCCACCGGGCGCGGAACCCTTTGCGGTCGGTGACAGCGTATTTCTGGGGTTCCCGAGCGCCGAGGTGCAGCTTGTCCCGGTCGTTGCGACCGATCAGCGGATGACGACGTGACCGCGCAAGCGCCCCTGGCACGAATGACCGCTGCGACGCGGCTGTGCCCACGCCGATAACCCCCGCCCAAGAGGGATCATGACGCTTCAAGGGTGCGACGAAAAATATCGCCTCCCTTGCGTGGGGGCCTTTCCTCTCACCGTCTTCCCCCCTAAAAGGCGCAGCATCGCGAAAGCCCCGGGGGACGAGCATGCAAGAACCTGAGATCACCAAAGACCTGATCGCCGCGCATGGGCTGAAACCCGACGAATATGACCGCATCCTTGAGATCATCGGTCGCGAGCCGACCTTTACAGAACTTGGCATTTTCTCGGCGATGTGGAACGAACATTGTTCCTACAAATCCTCCAAGAAATGGCTACGCACCCTGCCGACCAAGGGCCCGCAGGTCATCTGCGGACCCGGCGAAAACGCGGGCGTTGTCGATATCGGCGACGGGCAGGCGGTCATCTTCAAGATGGAGAGCCACAACCACCCGTCCTATATCGAGCCGCATCAGGGTGCGGCGACCGGCGTCGGCGGCATTCTGCGTGATGTCTTCACCATGGGTGCGCGCCCCATCGCGGCGATGGATTCGCTTTCTTTCGGTCTGCCCTCGCATCCCAAGACTGCGCATCTGGTGAAGGGCGTGGTCGAGGGCGTCGGCGGATACGGCAACAGCTTCGGCGTGCCGAATGTCGGGGGCGAGGTGCGGTTTCACGCCGCCTATAACGGCAATTGTCTGGTCAACGCCTTCGCTGCAGGTTTGGCGGATACCGACAAGATCTTCTATTCCGCCGCCTCAGGCGTCGGCATGCCCGTGGTCTATCTCGGCGCGAAAACGGGGCGCGACGGCGTCGGCGGTGCCACCATGGCATCGGCCGAGTTCGACGATACAATCGAGGAAAAGCGCCCCACCGTTCAGGTCGGTGACCCCTTCACCGAAAAGCGCCTGCTGGAGGCTTGCCTTGAACTGATGGCCTCGGGCTCTGTCATCTCCATTCAGGATATGGGGGCCGCGGGCCTGACCTGTTCAGCGGTCGAGATGGGCGACAAGGGCGGGCTTGGCATTCAGTTGACGCTCGACCACGTGCCGCAGCGCGAAACCAATATGACCGCTTATGAGATGATGCTGTCCGAGAGCCAGGAACGCATGCTCATGGTGCTGAAGCCGGAAAAAGAGGCCGAGGCGCGGGCGATCTTCGAAAAGTGGGACCTCGACTTCGCCATCGTCGGCGAAACTGTCGCCGAGGACCGGTTCCTGATCCTGCATGGCAATGAGGTGAAGGCCGATCTGCCGCTCTCGAAACTCTCGTCCTCCGCGCCGGAATACGACCGGCCCTGGGTGCCGACGCCCGCCGCCACTCCGCTGACCGGCACCGTCGATATCGACCCGATCGACGCGCTGAAGGCGCTGATCGGTTCGCCCAACTACGCCCACAAGGCCTGGGTCTGGGAACAATATGATACGATGGTCATGGCCGACACTGTGCGTATGCCGGGACTTGGCGCAGGTGTGGTGCGGGTTCATGGCACGAAAAAGGCGCTGGCCTTCACCTCGGACGTGACACCTCGCTACGTCAAGGCGAACCCCGTCGAGGGCGGCAAACAGGCGGTGGCCGAGGCGTACCGCAACCTGACCGCCGTCGGGGCAACGCCCTTGGCCTCCACCGACAACCTCAATTTCGGCAATCCCGAAAAGCCCGAGATCATGGGCCAGTTCGTCGGCGCGATCAAAGGCATCGGCGAGGCTTGTGCAGCGCTCGACATGCCCATCGTCTCGGGCAATGTTTCACTTTACAACGAAACCGACGGCACGGGCATCCTGCCGACGCCGACCATCGGCGCGGTCGGCCTTCTCAACACGCTGAGCGACCTCATCGCGGGCCTTCCTGCTGACGGTGACATCGCCATGGTGATCGGCGCGACAACGGGCCATCTCGGCCAGTCCGCGCTGCTGGCCGAGGCCTTTGGCCGCGAAGAAGGCGACGCCCCGCATGTCGATCTTACCGCCGAACGCCGCAATGGCGAATTTCTGCGCGCAAACAAGGGTTTGCTCAGCGGCGCCACCGACCTGTCCGATGGCGGCCTCGCGCTCGCCGCCTTCGAGATGGGCGAAGCCGCCGGGATTGGCGTTGCGCTCGACAGCGCCGATATCGGCCAGCTTTTCGGTGAGGATCAGGCCCGCTACCTCGTCGCGGTCACGCCCGGCAACGCTGCCGCACTGGAAGCGGCGGCTGCGAAAGCCGGGGTTCCGCTGGCCCGCACCGGCACATTCGGCGGCACATCGGTGACGTTCGGCCAAAGCAGCGGTGATCTGGCGGAACTGTCCAGGCTCTACCGCACGGCCTTTGCCGCCGCCGTCACCTGATGCTGCGTCCGGCTGCCTCCGTCGATCTGGACTTTGTGCAAGATCTGCTGAACCGGCCGGAAAACCTCGACCGTCTGGCCGCCTACGATAGCGATGCGTTGCATTCCGCCCTGACCGATCCGGCCTGGCGGCTGGTGATCTGGGACGAGGGCGGCGAGGACGCTGGTTTTGCGCTGCTTTCGCAAGTTGTTTCCGGAGGGAAGGCCAAACTTGAAGAGCTTGCCATCGACCGCCCCGGCGGCGGACATGGCAGCAAGCTGATGAACGCGCTTTTTGACGACCTGAGGGAACTTGGTGTCTCTGGCCTTTGGCTTTACGTCGTCCCCGAAAACTATCGTGCGATCAGCTTTTATCGAAGGTGCGGCTTTCACCCGGTCGATGGACCGACAAAGCTGTGGCGCCGACGCTCCGGCCCGCCGGTCGAACCAATCAGGATGGAGCGGACATTGTAGGCCGAGACCCGAACCGTGCCATCCGCAATCTTGCGGCTGGACGCGGGCAAGCCTACATTCGTTTCCAAGATCAAAGGGAAGGACGCCACATGGCGATGCAAGCGCAGGAAATCGAAGACCTGATCCGGGCGACATTCCCGGAGGCGAAGATCACCATCACCGATCTCGCGGGCGACGGAAACCACTATGCCGCCGAGGTCATCGACGAAAGCTTCCGCGGCATGAACCGCGTCCAGCAACAGCGTGCGGTCTATGCCGCGCTGAAGGGAAAAATGGACGGCGCGCAGGGCGAATTGCATGCACTGGCGCTGACAACGAAGGCACCGGAGTAAGATGAAATGACCGCCAAAGACCGCATCAGCGAAACCGTCAGCCAGAACGACGTCGTCCTTTATATGAAGGGCACCAAGTCCATGCCGCAATGCGGGTTCTCGTCCCGCGTGGCCGGGGTGCTGAACTTCATGGGCATCGATTATGCCGATGTGAACGTGCTGGAGGACGCCGATATCCGTCAGGGGATCAAGGATTTCTCCGATTGGCCGACCATCCCGCAGCTTTACGTCAAAGGTGAGTTTGTCGGCGGCTGCGACATTATCACCGAGATGACGCTGTCGGGTGAGCTGGACCAGCTTTTCACCGACAAGGGCATTGCCTTCAACAAGGACGCCGCCGACCAGATCCGCGCGGCCAACGCCTGATCCTGACTGGCTGTTCC